>NZ_WRFL01000044.1:0-21967 GCF_009778815.1 Candidatus Bathycorpusculum sp. | reverse complement strand
ATCATCGTCATCAGTTGGTGGAACAACAGTCTCATCATCGTCATCAGTTGGTGGAACAACAGTCTCATCATCGTCATCAGTTGGTGGAACAACAGTCTCATCATCGTCATCAGTTGGTGGAACTTCAACGATGTATGTGTTTGTTATTTTCACTGTTGAAGTTAGTGTGGGGTTTTCTTCGGTTACGTTTAGAACTTCCACTGTAACGCCATTGTTAGGATCAACTATAGCAACAGATGCACCGTTTACAACATATGAAACTGACCAGCCATCGTTGTTAATTTCCTCAACTGTGTATACACCAGGTTTAAGGCCGTCAAGTAGTACTGTAGGACCATTTATTACAACCTTAATGGTTTCACCGTTGGGGTAACTTGGACCAGTTATAACAACATCGAATGTAGCGCCAGCAAAAAGACCGTCAATGTTTTCATAGCTTAAGAAGTAGTCAGCATCTAATGAGACAGTTACTGCCTGTGTAAGATCCACTGTTGTTGTGAATGTAAATGGAACCTCATTTTCGTTAAATGTAAATACTTGGCTAACATCGTTGGCGTCTGTAATTGTCAAAGTTGCACTGTGGGGTAGCATCGCCATAGAGAAAGTTACAGTAAACTGGTTGTTTCCATTGTAAGTAATAGTCCATGGACCAGAGTATACTTGATTGCCTTTAATGATGTCAAATGTCCATTTAGCGCCATCAGTAATATCTGTGAGCTCAACAGTTAATCCGTTAACGCCTTTGTACATAATATAGTCGTTTGCTTTCTTGGTGATTTCAAGTCTGCCGGTGGGTACTAGATCGTTATAGAATGTATCAAAGATTATCATACGTGAGAATTCGTCTTCATCAACTGCAGTTACAATAAGGTAGCCCTCTGCATTTTTGTCACTGAGACGCAAGCCAGGGTATCCTCCGCTAGGGAGAGCCTCTTCAATCCAGTATTCGTCGCCAACTATGATAGCATTATCTCTAAAGATTGCAAGACCATCAGCGTTTGTTTGTACGTTTGCAAGGATCAGATCACCTTTAATTTTGTTACCGGTTGCATCAAGTACCACAGTATAAGCGTTAAATGTGAAAACATGTGTGCCGTCAGCAGGAAGGTATTCGCATTCGCGTTTCCCAGAATTGTATTCTTCATACATCTTGAGAATTGCAAATACACCAGGCTTTGCTTCGTTATCAAATGGAGGGGGTTCTGCCTTAAACAGTGGGACAATCAAAGGCTGTGCGGCATTTGCAGGTTGCTCATAACCTACTAGCCATAGGAACCCAAAGATTTCTCTGTCGTTGTCAACATTGCTAGAAACAGCTCCGTTGCTTATGTCAACTATGAGTTGCCAATTAATGTTGGGATATGTGGCACTGAAAGCACTGCTGAATTCAATAGAATCAAAGTAGTTACCGTTAGGTAAGCCAGCAAATATACCGTCATTAATAATGGTAGATATTACCAGTTGAGCCAAAACTCGTCCTTCATCAGTAGCTAAGTTGTACTCTGCGTCAATGTAATTCAACGCAAATACAATACGATCTTGCACTGCGTTGCTATAACGAGAAAGGAAGTCACCTTGTACATAGTACGTATTTCCATGAGAGAATATGGTCATATCTGCGCAATATGCGTCACCTATTATGACATTAGTATCAGCATTTTCTAGATTCCAGATGTCAAGTATAGTTGAGGGGACTTTGTTGGCACCGCTATAATAAGTTACACCACTATTAGAGACAATACTAGATTCAAGGCGGAATATAGTTCCCATGGGTGGGACAGAGTCAGCACTTGTAACGCCGTTTTCATATATATAGATGTATAGTGGTGAAGTAACGTCTTCAAAGATCTTGGCGGCTTTGCCTGAAAGCACCTCAACTACTGCATACCAACCGGTTTCTTTAGGAAGGTTATCAAAGATTATAGAACCGTTCGCATAAAGAGTACCAATAGCGACTACTGGATTACCGATATAGTCTGCGCCATCGGCATCTACCTTGTAAAGGTTAAAGCTTATGTCTGCAAGAAGTTCATCAACATTGCCAGAATAACCTTTAAGCCACATGGTAAATTCGAGGCCGTTAATAGTTTTTATTAAGCTAAAGCCACTAGCAGGAATATAGGTATTGTCAATTACTGGAATTGTGGGGTCGGCATACAATGGGACAAGCTGAGGCTGACATTTTGACAGCCCTTCTTCAGTAGTACCGTGTTTTTCGCATATCATGTAAACAAGTTTAACTATTCTGCCTTCACCAGTATAACCGTCTTCAACTGCTGTGAGTACGTCTAAAACAGCCGCACGTTCGACATCAGTTAGATTCGCGTCAGCAAATAGTTCTGAATCAACATCAATTGCGCCAAGTAATACCCATATGACTGTTTGAGTTATAACTCTTTTAGTTGCGGCATCAACATTATAGTTGTCTTCGATGTAGTTGAAAGCTGCAAGAAACTCGGTGATGTCACCAATTTCATCAGCAGGTACACCAACCATATAACCTGAACAATCAAGGCCATTATCGCCTGCAAACCTTTCAGAGCCAGCATGAGCACAGAAAGACGTATAAACTACGCCGGTGTCGTCATTTTTAACTCCGATGTAGAAAATGTTGCCATTAGCATCGAGATAGTCACCGTTTTGTCCATATTGCAAATTTTTGATAAATCGACTGTCAGGACCAGCAACGCCACCATCATAGCCATTGACAATGATGTATAGGGCATCCTCGTCAAAGTCATTTGCAGCATTAGTAAAGTCGCCAACGAAATGAACACAAATTGAGACTTCTTGTTCAAAGGTGTTTTGAGCGGTTGCGGTAGTGAATTTTTCAACTATGTCGTAGGTGCCTGCTTCAGTAACTGCAGGGTCAAATGTGATTATCCCTGTGACAGGATCAATTGTTCCAACTGCAATGCTTGAGCCACCATAAACAGTTACGTCATAGACTTCAAAGGTCATACCGGCAATCAGCTCATTAACATCGCCATTGAAGCTTTCGAGCCAATTTGCGAAGGGTTGGCCGTTCACGGTTTTTGTTACGGTTAACTCGCTTCCCCATAGTTCAAACATCTGAGGAGAAGTTACATCTGCTGGCGCACTTTGTGTTTGTGGCAAAATTGCCATGTAGCTAACAAAGAGTGACAGCACTAGTAAAGATATCAAACTTTTTTTGTAGCATCGTTTCATGTAGATTTTTTCTCCACAAGTTTCAGGGGTAGAGATGCTAATAAGCGTTTGCAGGCTTATTTCAAATATCAATATAATGCAGTAAATCTGCATTAACTATAAAAAACAATACTGATTTGGTACTCACGTCTCATGTCTGGTCTCATCACACAAAAAAACCCAGCAAATAATTTGCTCCCGACCCACAAACACCAACATTTTCAACACCACCAACAAAAATGAGAACACATGGAACCCTCCTGTAATCTAGCAACAACACAAACTAACCATCCGCCCATAAAAAACAACAATAAAAAACAGACACAAAACACCACACCAGCAAACTGAATTTAAACGCATAAACTGCCATCACCTCCACAAGAACCACAACCAAAACCGCAACACCCAAACCCCAAAACACCGCAAAAACACAACCACCAAAGAAACTGGGCACAAATAATTTCGCCCCAAAACTAAAATAGAGGCCAAGTCGTAGCGAAAACAGCCCACCACTCTTAGAGCACTATTATAAAGCAGGTTACAACACACTGACGGGTTAGCATCGAAACAGATGACACATTAGACTCATGGACAATCAAAAAAATCATTTTAAGAAACCGCCAACAACAATCTTGACAGGAATAGTTGTTTGTGATAATTTTTTGATTTAAGATGGGCAAGTTTACCGTAGTAACGTAAACGGTTAGGAAGTTGATGTTTAGCCATGTAAAACTGCTCACAACCATACTCAGCCTGATGACATTGGGTTCAAATAAGAGAGAAAAAAGTAGAGCGAATCAGCAGTCTATAGCTTTCTTTACGCTTGTGACCACTTGAGAAATATCTTGATCGGTTAGTGCTGTGTGCATGGGTAATGTTATAGTTCTTGTCAAAACGTCTTCTGCGTTTAGAAGAGATCTGTTCTTTGTTTCTGAGGCGTAAATAGTTTGCATGTGACAAGGTGGATAAAAGATTGTTCCGGTTTCTACTCTGTTGTTGAGGAGTTTTTTTTGAATTTCGGCTTTGTTAAATTTTGAGTTGAGAATTAGAGGATATTTATAATAGCTACATCGGTTGTCTTTTTTGACTTTAACCGTGTCAAGACCGTTTATTTGGTCAAAGGCTTCATTGTAGATGGCGGCAATTTGATTTCTTTTTGCTATGAATTCTTCGATGCGTCTCATCTGATAGATACCCAATATAGCCGCTATTTCTGGCAACAGCATGTGACGTCCAAGATTTACAAACTGAGTTTTTTCAGGACCTGAACCATAGTAACTGTATAGGCGTGCATAATCGGCTAATTGAGAATCGTTTGTTACAAGCATACCCCCTTCGCCGGTTGTAGCAACTTTTGTTGGGGTAAAAGCAAATATTGCGGCGTCGCCAAATGTGCCGATTTTCTGATCTGCTATTGCAGCACCCATTGCGTGGGTGGCGTCTTCTATTAAAAAGAGATGATTATTCTGGCAGAATTCTTGTATTTTGTTTAGTTCTGGGTGGGGAAACCCGGCGATATGTGTGAGGATAACTCCGCAGGTTTTGGCAGTTATTTTTTTGTAAAGATCGACAGGATTCATCGATAGAGTTTCTTTTTTTATATCAGCAAAGACAACTTGGCCGCCAGCGTAGAGTACGCTATTTGGAATCGATATGAAGCTGTTGGTTGACACGATCACTTCACGATCTTTTATTTTATAGTATTGTAGCACCGTTTCCAATGCACTTGAATCGGAATCCAGAGATAACGCATATTTAATTCCCAAATAGTCCGATACAATTTTTTCAAAGGTTTTTAGGTTTTTACCGTTTCTTAGTTTACCTTCTTCTAAGACTAGTCCTAGATCTGAGAGGATCGCGTTGATGTCTTCTTTGGGAAAGAAGGGACGAGAAGATCGAATAAGTTCTTGAGACATATTTTACACCTTAATAACATAGTTTACCAAGAATCTGGAATTTCCATCAAGAAAACTGATTCAACAGATTCCATCAATGAACAGTTTGAAAACTTTGAGATATAGTAGATTACAATGATTTTTACCAAATTTAAATCGATCTAGTTCGGAACCACAAATAGAAATCCAAGAACATTTACCGCTTTTGCTTAGATGTTTGTCGCTACTTTCCATCTGATACTCTCGATATACAAGTATTCAACGAATCAACTACATAATCAATGGTTTCAACTGTTATACCCAAATGAATAGGCAAACATAGAACGTCTTTGAGCACCGTTTCTGAAACAGGCAAATTGCCTTCACAGGTGTTAAAATTTGCCATATACCAAGGATGAAGATGGCAGGGAGGATAGTATATACTGCCGGTGTCGATTCCAAAGTCTTTTTTTAGGGCCAAAGCGACTTTGCCCTTGTCTATACCGTTGAGTTTTAGGGAATATTTATAGTAGCTGTGACATATGTTGACGGGTGTCTGAAATAGTGATACATATGGATTTTTTGCTAAAGCGTGATTGTAGCGTTTGGCGATTTCATTGCGTTTCTCTACAAACCTATCCAAGTTTGCCAACTGATATTTGCCAATGATTGCAGTTATTTCGCTCATACACCAATTATCACCAAGCATAACCATAATCCGATCAGAGTTGAGACCATGATCACGCATTTTTTGGGCAACAACAGCCAACTCGGAATTGTTAGATGTGATCATTCCACCTTGACCAGTTGTCATTACTTTAGTAGGATAAAACGAAAACGCGCCGCCATCACAGAGATTACCCGCTTTTTTTGTATCAATAACTGCACCATGAGCATGAGCCGCATCCTCGATTAAAAATAAACCGTTGCTATGGCACAATTCTCTTAATTCATTGATTTCGGGACATATTAACCCTGCAATATGAACAGCTATAACGCCAACGGTTTTAGGCGTAATCCTTCTTTTCACATCCTCAGGATCAATACACAGAGTTGTGGCGTTTATATCCGCAAAAACAGGTACACCACCACAAAATAACACTGAAGTAGGAGTTGCAACAAAAGTATTAGTTGGAATAATAACCTCTTTGCCTTCAATACCAAAAAATCTAAGCATAATCTCAAGAGCCGCTGTCCCCGAATTTACCGCCACAGCATATCTAGATTGGATGTATTGGGCAAATTGATTTTCAAAACTCTTCACATGCAACCCATCTGTCAGCATACCACTTTTTAAAACAGATTTAATTTCAGCTACAATACCAACTATACTTTCTTCATCAAAAAATGGTGCAGCAGAAAAAACTTGTCTCTGATTCAACAATTATACCTCCAACAATAAGGGGCTGTTATTACCACGATGCGCCCCCGTGCAAAAAGAATAGTAAACAACTAGATTAGAGACGTATTCCACATAAAGTTACCGATAAATGGGAGATAAAAACTTAAAAAACAACCACAAACCCCAGTCGTTGCCATACATAAAATAATATAAAACACCGAAAACAGAAAGATGGCGCCCAGGCCGGGATTCGGACCCGGGTCCTGCGGGCGACAGCCGCATATACTAGACCGAACTATACTACCTGGGCAAGCAATCTTAAGCAGATGGCTCGAGCGCCGCAACAATACACAACTATTTAACTAATTAACCTTTCTCGACTTAAAGCCCCAACTTGCAGGAACTAAACCATTTTGACTGAGGACAACAGCACAATTAACTACTCACTTAACACATGAAAGGGGCAAACAAATAGTTTCCAGACAGCCCCCCCAACAAAGACATAGTGAAAATCAAAAATAAGCAAGGGTGTGGGGTGGTGACAATGGCGCAAACACGGCACTTCATTAGCAACGTACCTTTGATGTTAAAAAAATAGCTTGGTTATTAGAGGCCATCAGAGGGTAGAAAGCAGGCACAGGTACATAGGTTGGATCCCAGGATTTTTCCAGCAGTATTGAGAATATAAAAAGCTATATGCTGTTTTGCAAAGTGTTTGTTTTTGTGAGTATGAACTTGGAAATGCTGAGGCATTGTTACACATAATAAGCGATATTTAATATTTGAGTCAAATGTTTTCGTTAACAACAACAGAGGTAAAGAGTTGGTTTAGAGTTTGGGTGGTAAAGTTGTTGTCATAGAGATATTGCATCTGGGCAACGAAGTCCTCTGTTATGACTGAAGTATCGGCTGAACTATCACTTATATGGTGGTAGTAGAGAATAACTATAGTAGAGCCGTTGGCTTGATTCACGTAACGTGTAAACAGATCCATAGTAGTGGACTTTTCTATGCTATAAGCTGGTAACGTATAGGGATTGAGAGATTGGCTCATATTGAGGGGGGCATGATCTATACTGCGTGCTATGCAATAGTATTGTTGTACTAAATTTTCTATGTTTGAGTCGCCGGCACCTTTCCCTTCAGGGTAGACAAACAGAGGTGTGTTGATGCCATGTTCTAAGAGATCTTGTTTGCTTTTGGACAACTGATATTCAATTGATGTTGCATCTAGGGTATCTAGGGTAAAATGGTCTACAGTGTGGCTTCCAATTACATGACCTTGATTGTGCAATGTTTGGATTTGCTTCCAGCTCATGTATTCGGGCACTTTATCGGGGTATGCGGTGATTATGCTAAATGCCGCTTTGAAACCATACTCATCAAGTATGGGAAGTGCATTGGTATATTGGTTTAGCCATCCATCATCAAAAACGATGCAGACTACTCGTTGTTCGTTTTGGGGCACATTGGGTTGGTAGAGATAGGTCTCATAGCTAAACGTTTGCAAGTTGGCAGGTGATGATTGCAGGGGTTCATATGTCAACAACGCCACGGTAAGTAGGCTAATCAACATAACAAACAACAAGAGTTTTTTGTCTATAGAGCCGGTGTTGCCTGACATGGTTAACGTGTCCCCCAAATACCGCCTTTCCAAAGGGTAAACCAGCCGTATAGGTAAGCAAAGGAAATAAAAGAGGGCCCCAAAAAGAAAACAAGACGATAGAGGATATCTGTAAACGAGTAATAGGGCACCAATAATTTGGTGGCAAGGGCAATGAACACCGAAACCAACGTAAGATCTGTGAGGTAGATAAGGAGCGCTGGGAAATTACCTGTCAAAAGTAAACCTGCCACAAATAGCATAATTGAAAAGGGTGCAACAAACGTTACAAACGAGCTTAAGTAGAAAATAGTTTTCTGCAAGAAATTTCGTTTATAGAAGAATTTTGCGGCAAACACCTCACCACGGAAATAACCTCGACCCCAACGCACCTGCTGTGTTAGAAATTTCTTAAAGTTTTGGGGCGCAATCGTGTAAGCCAAAGCAGTGGATTGGAAAACTGATTTGCCCCCAAGACGCAACATCAAATTTGTCATTTGACGATCGTCACTTGACTCAAAGGAGCACCCAAAAAAGTTGTCGTTCACCCACTCATTAACGACGAGTTTGACTTGATCTTTGCGATAAGCTGCCAATACACCTGAGCAACAGGTAACCATATCAAATACGCTCTCAGCACCTTTACGAATTCTAAAGGATTCAGCATACCACAGTTTTTGGAACCGCACCAGCAGAGCATTAACATTTTTTTCAGATTCATTAACAACAACACCGTTACCAGCGACTGCGTAGACTTTTGGATCATTGAAGGGCTGTACTAGCATTTTTATGGTATCGGGCTTAACGATTGTATCACTGTCTATAAAAACAAAAATTTCACCAGTACATTGCTTGAACCCTTCTGCCATTGCATAACGTTTGCCACTATTTTTATCAAGAGAAATCACTTTGAAATTAAAGTTATGTTCAATACGCTTTTTGTTAATTACCTCTAAGGAGTTGTCTTTGCTTTTATCGTCAACAACAACCAGTTCAAACTTATCTTTGGGATAATCAGAGCTAAGGATCGAATCTATAGTATTGCATATAGCATCCCCTTCATTGTACACAGGAACAATAACACTTACGCTAGGTCGATAACCACTGTCAGGTACGGGTTTATACAAAAACGCAACTACGTAACTAAAAAGCACAAGCGGCGTAACAACCAAACCATAAATCATAAACACCCAGTATGCCCAATGCCATCCAAACAGATTTACCCTAGTTAAATACAGAAGAGACAGAGATACAACAGTAAGATAAACAAGTACACAACATAAGAGAGTATGTTTACTAATACGATACATGATAATCACTCCTGTGAGAAAAAAAGGAATTGCCCCATTCAGGGGTAGGAAAAGTTTTGGCGATAAATGAGAAATTTTTCTGTGTTAGTTTTGCCATGCAGTTGATGACAGGGATTGGATACTGAACTATCAACAACTCAAAGTTACCCAGATCTATGATGACATATAACGTGCGAGTTTCCTCCCTGCTAAAGCCCTTCAGGCCATCAGGCCATTGTAAAAATAAAAAACTAATTTCTACAGCGGATTATTACGCTTACAGCAACACAATTTAAAAATTACCTTGCGAACTATAGGCAAATTTATTTAATTCTGCTCTTTCAAATTTTTCATGAATACATAACACAATTACAATAACTAATCAAATGAAAAATATACAATTCAACACCATACAGATGATTAAAACATCAAAGTTACACCTAATTATTATCGCAAGCATCGAAAAAATCACTACAACGTCAAACATATGAAGATAAATAATTTATGCGACGATTATGCAAGGGCTTTTTTGGTAAAGCGATTTTAAATTATAAAAATTTTTGGAATTAATCAAGTTAGCGATTTTATGCAAGGTTACATCGTTTCTTCCCACAACTAACGGAGCAGATGTAGAGACTAAAATCCTAAAAGAAAGAAGTATACATAAAAAATTTGCGTTCATGCATACGGTGACAAAAATTTCACGTTGCACTTTTATATGTTGAGAGATATCTAATTGAAAGGGAGGTTGTTAAGGTTAGGGTTAACACCACTGGAGCAGCTGTTTTAGAGAAGTATTGGCTCTCGATAGTGTTTTTACTTCTGTCGGTTACTTTGGTGGTTCCAAGTTATTTTGCGGTTTTTGCGGCGTTAGTTTTTACTTTTCTTGTGCCCGGTTTAATTGGCTATCGTTTCTTTGACTTAAAATCCTATGAAATCTGGGCGTTTGTACCAATTTTTAGTGTGCTTGTATCAGTAGGGATGATTTATTATCTTTCACTGGCCCTGGGTTATTCGCATTGGACAATTCTTGTATGTTTTCTGATTTTAACCAGCATCTATACTGCATTAGTTTACAAAAAAGGAGAACCACTTAAACCTAAAAGTCTTCCAAAGTTGGCTCAGATAAAGAAGGGAACACTGCTACTCTTTGGAGCGGTTTTTTTGATTTCGCTTGCGGTTCTCTGTTTTAGTGTTTGGAGGGGCAACGACTATGGTATAGTTATGACTGGCTCAAATTGGCAAGATACCCCTTTTCACTATGAAATCATTGAAAGTCTCAATCAGGGTAATTTTCCTCCGCAAACCCCCAACTATATCGGCACCCCGTTAACTTACCATTATTTTGTGGATTTCCACACAGCCATTGTTGAGAAAACGTATGGTTTTCTGCCGACGCTTTTGCCGGTATTAAATGCGGTGTTTATTGGTATTTTTGCGGTAGCAGTTTATGCTTTGGCTCGGTTTTATAGCAGACGAGCCGCAATTATCGCGGTGGTTTTGGGGGTTTTTGGCTGGGGGTTGAGTTATGTGGGGCTCTTTTCAGCTCTATTTAGTGGTACTTTTAATCCGTATCAGAATTACATCTATCAGTTTGGGGATCTGTTTGGGTTGCCCTCGATATTTGATAATTTGCTTCAGCAAAGACCCTTGCTTATGGGGTTGCCGGTTTTTGCGTTGGTTTTGGCTTTGCTTAGAGATATGAGCAACCAAAACCGGCTTTTGCTTGCGGGTATTCTTACGGGTTTGGTGTTTTCGTTTCATAATGTGGCGTTTTTCTGTTGTTATATGGCGTTTGCGGCGGCAGTTATTTTAAATATGCGCAAACTTAACTTTGGGTGGTTGTATTTTTTGGTGCCCAGTGTTTTTGCTTTGCCCTTTATTTTTGCGGGGGGTCCAGCCATATCTGTTAGTTTTAGTGCGGCGTTTATTGTGGATTTTGCGCATAATCCGTTGATTTATTATTTTCTTAATTTGGGCATACCCTTTATTTTGGCGCTTGTTTCATTTATCAAGCCGGGTCATGAGTATCTCAAGTTGACACTGCTTGCGCTATTTTTAATTCCAAACATATTGCTTCTGACGCCGTGGGTTTGGGATATGTACAAGTTTTTCATGTTTGCTTGGATTCCTATTGTTGTATTGAGTGGTATTGTGTTATCGAAATTACGGTTTAAGGGTTCTCGAGTTGTTGTTTTGGTGTTGGTTTTGCTCTCAATCATTACTTCAGCAAGTGTTATAATCTACAATGTTAACACCGAGTTTACTGCGGTGAGTTGGAGTGAGTATCAATTAGGTATGTGGGTTAGAGATAATACTCCAGAGAACTCTGTTTTTCTGACGCATTATAGTATTCAGTGTCCTCCGTCTATAATTGCGGGGCGTTTGAGGGTTTCATCGTATGTTTATTGGCCCTATGGGCATGGGGAACCACTAAGTGAGGTTCAGGCTCGGGAAAAGATGATTGATGAGGCCTACACGGGGTCGGAGAGTCAGCTTGCGGCGGCTGTGCGGGAGTATAGCGTGGATTATGTTTATGTTGGCAGAGATGAGCAACGAAACTATGCTGGCTGTGCAGAGAGATTTGATAGGGTTGATTGGTTGACTCGGGTTTATTCAGAAGATGGGCTCTACATTTATCAGGTAAACACCATAAAAATGGAGACTTAGAGAACCAGTCATTCATCAAACGTTTTGTTTGGTTGGTTGTTAGGTTTGTTGGTTGAATGGTTTTCTTTTTAGTAGTTCGGTCATTATTGGGTCGGTTATTTCGTAGCGGCCATCTTGGGGTCTTTTTTCGATATAATTTAGTCTTTGGAGCATATCTAGGTGTTTTGAGAGTGCGGAATTTGTTGATTGTCCAGCTGTAGAGAGGAGTTCAGTGAAGCTTTTGCTTCCTGATGAGAGTGCGGTTAAAAGTTTTAGATGCATTTGCCAGCCGCGGGCGAGTTTGCCGATGCTATTGGTTTCGTCACTAACGATTTTTAGGGCTTCACCTAAGGTTTTGTTTACTGCGTCAGTATAGTTGGAGGGGTTGGCTGTGTAGTAGTAACCAAACATGGTTAGCCATCCTGGAAGTCCGTCTAGGAGCTCAACGGTTTTGACCAGCAGGTCGGTGTCTAGGGAGAGGTTGTTTTGTTCGAGGCCTTTTTTGAGAAAATTCATGCTAACAGATGGATGCCATTTTTTGACGTCTATTTGCATTGTTGGTCGTCCAAATAGGGGGGATTTGTTGTTGGGTTCAAGTATGGATTTTAAAACGCCTACTGCTGAGCCGGTAATTATAGGGGTTACTGTTTCGTAGTGGTAGTCGTAGAGGTGGGCCAGCATCATAAGCAGGGTGCGTTGGTCACTAAACCATTGGGCTTCATCTAGCAGGAGGACGGTTTTTTTTCTTCCGTTTAGCAGGTTGTCGAGGTTTTTTTTAAGTGCTTGTTTGGAATAGCTGGCGCCTAGAGAAATAAAGGGCATGTTTGGGACAGTTATGTTGCCGGTGATTTGGAAGTTTGAGTTATGGGTTAGGGCTTGGAGTAGGTTATCAGCAAAATTGGCGTTTTCTCGGGCGTCAAGGATTATTGATGGATAGCCGGCTTGTTTGATGGCACATTTAGCTAAGGAGGTTTTGCCTACTCTTCGGGGACCGATGAGTATGGTCCAGCGTTTTTCTTGTATGTATTTTACCAAGTCGGCAAGTTCTTTTTCTCTGGAAAAGAGGAGTTTGGGGTCGTGTTTTGGGGGTGTATCAAACAGAGACGTAGTATCACCTGATACTTAGTATCACATGATACTTAGTATCACATGATACTTAAATTTTTAGATCACCTAACGCAGGGTTAAGTCTGGCGGCATCAAGTATTTTTTGCCCGACATGGAGGTGAGATCTATTCTGCCTATGACGAGTTTAAGGAGTTTTTCAGGTTTGACCTTGGCCAATTTTTCTTTAGGGGTTTGGGAGCTTTGATATACAATGGTTTGCAGGGCATGCCATTTTTCGGCCAAATCAGTGATAAGAAAGAGGTTACCGCTGAAATGAACAGATGTGTAGGCATAATCACAGTCATCAGTGACGCCATAATCAAGCAACGCTTGACCCCAAACCAAGGGGTTAGCTTGGGCATATACCAATTTTTTGCCTTCGGGAGCACAGTGGAAATAGAGACAGTTTTTAGCTTCATCGTAACCATGGCTCAGTGACACAAGGTAGGGTTCGTTGTTAAGGGCTAGGGCAATGGTGATGTAGTTTGTTGTTTTGAGGACTTGACGCATTTCATCGGGGTTAGTGATTTCTCGGTCTTTTCGGCGAACATGGAAAGATGACATACCAAAAAATAGCGCTTAGAAAATATTAAAGTTACAGGTTACTTAGCTATCAAGGAAAACGGCTCTGAGTTTTGTTCCAACATATTCAACGATGTCAGGGGTAAAAATTGAGAGGGAAGCTAAAACAAAGTTTAGCGGGTACACAAAAGGATATTCAAAGAGGTTACCGCCATAGGAACCTATGATGTTTTGAAGGTTTCCCCACCATTGGAAAAGGGTCCACACCGTTACCCATAGCAGAGCGCCTGCTAAGCGCCAGAGATGTTTTTCTTTGGTGTTTTGGGGTGGTCCTTTGAGGTTTCTAAGAAAAATTTCGCCGGCAATTGCACCTGCGGCGCCTGGGAAAAAGGCATTGACTAAAATTTTTTCGACTAGATTGCCTGGAACCCAGTGGCCTATCCAAGGCGTTTCAAAAAGACCCAGCACTGGGAGGACCACGCTACCGCTTATGAGCCGAGTCAGAACAGGGATGAGATAAATAATGGCTCCGCCGAGTTGCCAAACCCAAAACCGTCTCGAACGTAAAGTGGCAACAATGGCATGCCAGAACATGATAGAGAATAATGTGGGAGAGTTTAAAAATTTTTCAACTTGTTGCTTGCTTGTTGGGGTGGTTTCTAAACCTGTAGAAAAGAGACTATAATATGAGCGGTTTCCAAAGTTTTTTAAGGCAATACTGTATAATACATAGTGTTAGAAGCGCTCGATAGATTATTGAGCACAGCTGACAGTTGAGTAGTGAATAAAATGAAAACTAAGTTTTTGGCAGGTTTAATTGTTTTTGTTCTTTTTATCTTAATCATACCTCTAATGGTACAAGCTCAAGATTCGTCTGAGCCAACACCTACCGAGGAACCCGAACCAACCGAGGAACCCACGCAAACCCCCGAACCCACCGAAAAACCCACAAACACACCCGAACCCACCGAAAAACCCACAAACACACCCGAACCCACCGAAAAGCCGCAGCCTACCGCTTCAAGCACACGCCGTCCAACCCCTACACCTAATAACAATCAAGTGAGCAATTGGATTTTAATCGAAATCGCTACAGGTGCAGTTGTGTTTTTTGTTGCGGGTTTTTTGGGATTTATGTTCGTTAGAAAACGCGGTCCAAACGAAAAAAAACTACGACGCCTACCTTCAGGTGAATTCAATGCTTGGGTGCTCAAACGCTTATCAGGCAGATCAGCTTCAGCGATGGATACATCGGGCGGCATTGATGGCTATACTTCGTCAGGTTATCCGCTCTCCATCAAGCAATCAGACATCGTGGGCATGAACGCCATTGATCTTTTTGCGGCTTCAATAGCAAGAAGCAAAGCTCGAAGCGGAGTCATTGTAGCATTTGGCTTTAGTGATGATGCCATACGGGGCAAAGTCCGAGCTAGACGTGGAGGACTGGATATACAGATGTTAACTATACAGGAATTACTTGACAGCAAACAGCTTAGTGTTTAGCTATACGGGGGTGTGCATTTCACCCACGGTATAGTAAACGATTTCGCCCCGTCGGTTCATGACTGCTAAAATCAACTCTTTTTTTTGGCTCTGGGTTTTTTGTAATGCATCCGCCAGCAGATTGATGGGAAGGGGTTGACCTTCTTGCATACCCAAAATCAAGTAAGGGGCAGTATCTTTGCCGTAGGTTCCTCGGTCGTAGATACGGAAATCTATACCGCCAAATCCTTCACGTACCACATAACCTCGGCTTCGCAGATCCCGGTAGATGAGGTAGTTAACCCAGACGTTTTCGTCTTGAGCCTTGCAACAGTGCAGAAGGGTTTGAAAATCGATAACGGTGCCGGTTTGGTCTTTGGTTTCAAGTAGACCTTTGTCTTGGAGATAGAGAGCTTCAAAGAAGGCTAATGTAAAAATTTTGCCTTCTAGGGTGCCGTAGCCGCGGCTGGTTAGCTGGTCAATGCTACTTTGTTCAGTTACTGTAACTCCTTTTTGGGTTAGGATGCCGTTTGTTTTGAATTCGGCGGGGGGTGATTTTTTGGGTTCACTCATAGAGATACCTACGGGTCAGGTTTTTTGGTTCTAAATGTTTGGTAGTCTTGGGGGTAGTAGATTTGGGTTTCACAGATTATAGCTGAGACATATTTGAGGGGTGTGGCATCAAATGCGGGGTTGTAGACGTCTATGTTGTTGGGGGCTGTTTGTTGGCAACCTACGTGGGTGACTTCATTTGGGTTGCGTTCTTCGATAGTTATATCGTCTGCTTTGGAGGTGAGGTCAAAGGTTGATTTAGGGGCAGCTACATAGAAGGGTATGTTGTGTTCGTGTGCAAGCACTGCAACGCCATAGGTTCCGATTTTGTTGAAAACTGCGTCTTGTACGATGCGATCTGCACCTACGATAACTTTGTTGACTAGGCCTTTTTTCATGATGTGGGCGGCCATGTTGTCGGTGATTAGGGTGACAGGGATGCCGTCGCGTTTGAGTTCATAGACGGTGAGGCGTGCGCCTTGGAGCAGAGGACGGGTTTCATCAGCGATGACTTTGATTTTTTTGCCTGCCTCCCATGCGGCTCGAATAACGCCCAATGCGGTGCCGTATTCAACGGTTGCAAGTTCACCGGCATTGCAGTGTGTGAGAATTGTGTCGCCATCATCTATGAGTACTGAACCGTTTTTACCGATTGCACGGTTTTGGGCGGCGTCTTCATCAGCGATAAGTTGGGCTTCTAAGATAGTGGCGGCTTTAAGTTCTTCGAGGGTTCCTGGGGTTGATTTGACTTTGTTGAGCACTCGATCCACACCCCAAAACAGGTTCACAGCTGTGGGTCTTTGCTGTTTAATTACCATACCGGCCTCTTCAAGCTCAGTTATTAGCTGGGTAGGAGTTTTTGCTTGGGAATTGTATGCGGCGAGGGCCAAGCCAAAGCCTGCGGCGGCACCCAATAGGGGAGCGCCTCGGATGCGAAGAGTTTTGATGGCCTCAGCCATCTGCTCAACGGTTTTGATTTCTAAGGTGACTTCTTGGAGGGGTAACTGAGTTTGATCCGGAGTAAGTACGGTACCGTTTTGCCATTTAATCATACGCATAGGGGTTCCTCGGTGAACGTAAACGTAGGTGTATGTTGATGGTTAAACGTTTCTGTGACCTTAAAAATGAAGCCCCTTAGGAGCTGTCAAATGGGGATTTGAGGTGGGTAACAACTTCCACCGGTGAGTCTTCGCCGCTTTTGAGGCGCTTTTTCCATTCTTCACCCACAGCTATAAGGGAGAATATGCCTGAGACTTCGGCCTTGGATTTTTTAACCAAGTTAACCAGTGCCTCTTGGGTTTCTCCGCTCTTGATCATATCATCCACTACAAGTACGCTGTCACGTTTTTTGATGGATTCTTTTGGTATGTAGAGGGTGACCGTTACTCCGCTGTCACGTCCCAATATGTAGGTTTCTTCAAGAAATACTTTTACGCCGACTTCTTTGTTGCGTTTTGCTACAATTAAATTGACACCCAGGGCGTTGGCAACCATTGTTGCTAGGGGTATGCCATCGGTGGCCGCAGTTAAGATTTTTGTGACACGCTTACCAGCAAAATTTGCAAGCGCATGATTAGCAGCTTGCTGGAGAATATTGTAATCACCAACAATTTCGGTGTTATCAAAGTAGCCAAGGCTATCAAATTTGATTCTACTGCGAAGCTCAGCCTCTAACCCAACCAGTTTGGTAAGTACACGCCAGAGTTGTTTGGCGCGGGGGGTATTTGGCAAAACATGTCCCTTGGCATAGCGGCTCAGCACCGTAACAGGTAAACCGGTTTTGGTAGCTAACTCGCGATAGGTGATATTTCGCTTGTATTTAGCGGTACGAAGGAGTTCAATGGTCATTAATCGTAATTTGAGATCTTCTGCGTGAGTGCTCATTCCCTTACCCTAATATACATTTATGCGTCAATTATTTATAATGCTTTTGATAATTCGCGAGTAAGGATTTATAATTTCCCGTTAAAGCCACCCCAAACAACTAACAAAACAACCAACACCACAAACAAACAATCACAAACTCTTAGTCAGCGCTTATAGGGCTTAGCTAACCGGAAGATTTGGTAAATCCAACATACTAGTTTTTTAAACGGAATCACAATGTCATACTACCTCGGGGGCACAAAGAATGCAAAGGCTACAACGTCTGTTCATCATCGCTTTATTTGGCACCATTATTTTTGTCGCAAACATCTTTTTGCCGCCACCGTTTAATTATCTTATGATGGTTGTCCAAGCAGTATTCTTGGCTCTAAGTGCCCTTTTTGTAAAGAAAACAGGCGCCATGTACGCTGGTGCAGTAGGCGGGTTACTCACAGCATTACTCAGCGGCGCCTCACTTGGCCCCTTTACGTTCTTCTTTAGCTTTCTGTTTGGAGTCTTTGTAGATCTGTTCATAGTTATATTTAGAATTAAAGGCTCACGCAACGGCGTCAATCAAAACCGCCTCATTGCGGCCATGGCATTTAGCACGCTTATGATTGCTGTTTCAAGCTACGCCGCCTTTGCTCTCCTACCGCAGTCCTTCAACCTCCAACAAATCGCCTTTGTCAGCCTCTTTGTGCAACCAAGCAGAGCACTAACAGCAATGGTACTGTTTATGGGTCCCGCAACAGGAGCAGTGGCAGGTTATGCAACATCTTATCTGTGGAACAAATACTTACGCCACATAAGCATCGAAGGCGAATTTAGCCGCAACAGACAAGTTTAGAGCAGCAAACAGCTGTCCAAAAAAGAGGGGCGGGCATAGTACAACTTTTACTATTTGGGTTAAATTTGGACGGGCGAATAAATCAAAGATAAATACTTGGACGCAATCTCATGTAACATTTAAGGAGAAAAATAAATTGTCTGTAGCGCAAAGAAAATACTTCACCGAAGTGGCAGCGTTAGCAGATAAAACCGTCGCAGTTGTCACCACAACCGGGAAAACCTTCAGCGGAACCCTAGTCGGCATAAATCCCGACAGTCTAAGCCTTACACTTGCAGATGCAAAAGATGAATCAGGTAAATCCCTCAATCGATTGGTCCTAAACGGCGCAAACGTGATGTCTATAGCCAGTACAGAGAAACCCTTTGACCTCAAATCGCTCTCCGGCAGGCTTGAAAAAGTTTTCCCAACCATGGTTAAACTCTATGAAGACCAAGGTTTTATCTGGGTCATGGATAAAGTGAAATTAACCGAAAAAGGCGTTGTGGAAGGCGCAGGTCCCGCTGCGGAACGCGTGCAAAAAGTTTACACGCAATTCATAAGCGAAGCTAAAGCCTAAATAAACCAACGTAGTTGCTGCTCTTCCTTTTTCTTTTCTTCTGTCATGCTCCGAATTATCCCAAAAGATTCCAACATTTCTTTAATTTTCGCACCACTCGCATCTATCTCGGATAAATCAATCGTCAAACCAAGGTATTTGTTCAAAGTTATCAGAGCGTAGCGAGCCGCATTCACATCAGGATCCATTCCAGGCGTATCCACCAAAAGCGAAAACCCCTTAAAATCACGAATTCTTGCCAGCCCAATCGAGAGACCAGCAATACCAAACACATGACCCACCATGACTTTAGTGCCTAAATCCAGGGTAGCCTGCATAGTCTCCAAATCCGTAGCAGTGCTATAAATTTGAGGTACAGGATGAGCTTCATCTTTTTTAAAGCCCCCAATAGAAACCACAAACTTACAACCTAACTCTGCACATATATCGAGCACTTTTCCAACAAGCTCATACTGACCAATCGTAGTAAGTGCCTGAGTATTCCCATACCAAATAATAAGATCAGGCCCAGTATCGCCGCCGCATTTAGCATAGTAGAGCTCATTTATCGGCGAACGCGTACCACCATCAGGAGTGGTGATAGCAAAATCTTGAAAAGATGAAGAAAATATCTGAGCAAACTTAACTGCTTTATGCTCATTTATAAGGTGCAAAGCAGCAATGTTGGCAACAAAACCGATGCCAGGTAAACCTTCAATGAGGATAGGATTATTTAGCTTGGGTTTCTCAGATATGTCAATTGAGCAGACCATAATTGTGCCTTCTGAGGGTATAAGCAAAACATTATGATATAAGGATGACTAATTGACAAGTACTCCAAGACAGTTTATTTTGAGCGCTATATATCAAAAGTTGACACTATCAAAAATTCAAATTATTCAGAGGCCTAATTGACCGTTGCAACTAACCAGCACCAAACCAAGCAGTGGATAGGAATTAGAAGAGTGTTGATCTTCTATCGCAGTATCGTCAACTAAGGTTATGCAATTTGAATTTTTTTATCCAGTGCCGCGTATACATTTTTTTCGATTGCACGTTTTAATCCGCTGAGTTTATCCATTGTGTCTTGATATGAGTTAGCTTTGACAACTTCATGGGTTTCTACGCTTGTTTTACGTGCTCTAAACTGATTTAGTTGTTCTTGGTATTGGGCGAGGTTGCGGTTGATTTCATCTAGATCCGATGATGCCAACAAATAATCACGCTTTGTTGCCATCTCTTTGCAACGTATCTGTAGATTATCCAAGGCGTTTTTGTATAAAAATTCATTGACTGACTGTTCAGCCTTACGGGCTTTATCGGGTTTAAGCTTAAGAGTATCCTTAGTTACCATACCCGCGAGTTTTTCGAGGATTTCTTTGAGCATAGGATAACCCTGCGGTTCTTGTACCAGTGCATCAAAGGGTGTATCTAGGTACTGGTTGATTTTGGTGAGTTCACCAGGAGTTATGCCGCCTCCGCCGCCTGAAGTAGCCATTGCCTGCATCTTGATGAATGGTTTTTGGAGATGGCGCAAGTCATTTCGCAGTTCGTTGGTCAGGTTCTCTATTTCTATATTTATCAAGTTTAGTTTATCGATTGGACCACTGCTTTTGAGATTGGAGATTTTCTGTTCGATATCTGAGATTTCCTGTTCCAGAGGCACCCGTTCGTCTCGGATTTTGTCACGGTCTTCTTGGAGTGTGAGAAGCTGCTTTTCTATACTCTGAAGCTCATCTATCTTGAGGATGGCTTCTTCGAGTGTTTTGGTCTTCACGTATTCTTTGGTTACATATTCATTTAGCGTGTTGAAAACCTGCCGAGCTTTTTCATAGACCGCTAAGAATTTTCTGCGGTCCATAATAAAGAACGGCGAGATACGTGGGAACCAGTTCTTTAGGTCTATGTCGGTTACGTAGAAGACTTTGTAAATTTCCTGCACATAACCATGCATGGTGTCATAGGAAATCTGCTCGGGGGGGATAATTTTTTTTAAGCGCTCTATGAAGAGACGGCTGAGTTTGTTTAGAGCCCGGGCACGATTGTAGAGTTTCATGTTATGCCGTTCGATTTCTTTGTTGCTGACATCAAAGAGCTGTTTGCTTACGTCTGCGACCATCTGGAGGGCAAGGTTCATTTCGTCGCGTAGCTTTTTGGCTTGCGCTTGCACAGGAACTAGGGCAGCATTGGTTTTGTCTTCCAGCCATCGCTTAGCCTCATTAGACGAAGCGAACTGGGCGATTGCTTCAGTCAACATACTTCACATAGTGTATTTTGTGCAGTTGGGGTTTATGTAGTTAATCCCAAATCACTGAAAAATTTATCCACACAGTCATCCATAAGTGGTAGGTTTTCTAAAAATATGCGCTCCAACTCGGTTTATATGGAGTCTTTTTATAAATACAAATTTTTAATCGGTTTGTTCTGAAAAGGGCAATGAAATAGTGTGAGAGGGGAGAGGAACCAAACGAAAGGGGAAGGTTGGTTTAATCCCCACCCCTCTCACAGCAGCCATAGCCGAGTTTAGCCTTTATAAGGCTTAGTCCCAAACCGTAACCCATCTGGGGGGATGAGACAGATGCGATTGCTTCAAAGCAAGCATCAATCAGAACAATATCACCAAAATATGATTTTCATGTACCAAACAACACGTTTTATACAAAATAAAACACACAACACCAAGCCAAAAAACCAATATTGACACACATCAGGTTTGAACAGCACAAAAAAAGCGGCGGAGCCACAAAATACACATTTTAACCACACACCACACAAAGATACGTTGAAGTGATTGTGGAATTTTGCAGAGCCTAACCCCGACAACGGCTTTTATGTTCTTTCGTCAACTAACTCCCTAGCGCCTTTGAAGCGCCCGAGTTTATAGCTACATATAAAGAATAGATCCAGCGCTTAAACCCTACCTTCATCTAATAGAGGAAGCTTATGAATTAACTTTCATCATTATTGCCAGTATAAACAGCAAAACAATTCAAGTTTACATTCATAATTTGAGAGTGTTCACTTATAGATAATTTTATGTGATGCTGTACATATATCGCCAAACAAGGTTAGTTCGTATGGTGCATTGCAAAAAATGTTTGTCTGAAAAAGTCGCCAAGGGCGGGTTT
>NZ_WRFL01000043.1:0-22245 GCF_009778815.1 Candidatus Bathycorpusculum sp. | reverse complement strand
AATCGAAACCCAGCTGATGACCAACTATACAACACCCAAATAGCCAAAAAAGTCACCTGGACCACCCCCTTCACACAAGGCTACAACAACTACGACATCAGCTACACAAACGGAAACCTATACGCCACAAAAGAAACAAAGTAATAATTGATTCACACTAGCTTCAACCAGAAGCTGTTAAAAAGAAGATCTAAACAAAGAAGTAAGGGATAAAGTTTAGGAGAATATCGAGAAGTCTGAATCGCTTTCGGGTTCCTGTTGTTTTTTGTTGAGTTCGTCGATTTTTTTGGTTAATTCTTCGACTTCTTGGGTGTTGCCTAGTGCTTTTTGGTTTTCTTTGACGTTTTCAAGGGCGCTTATGCCGTAGCGTTCAAAGCCCTTAGATAGAGAGATATCTGCAGATTTAGTGAAAAGTTCGATTGCTTTTTGGTATTCTTTGAGTTGAGTAGAGCATTCACCGGCTTTGTAGTTCATCTCGGCTGAGCCAAAATAATTCTGGTTTTTGTAGTAGAGTTCAGCTGATTTGATAAAGAAGTCACGGGCTTCGCTGTATTTGCCGCTATCCATTAATGCGTTAGCATCTTTGTGAATTTTAATCGGATCTGCTTTTTCAGTCATAAATCATCAACATATGTGGCGTGAACTCACATTTAGAATTTTCCCCAACCAACCTATAGGCAACATGCTGTCTGTATCAGAGATAGTCTATAGAAAAAAGGGTTGCGATAAGTTAGCACTCAACATCCAAAAAGGAACCGATTCATGAACAGTTATTCTTTTTTGCCGATTTCTTTCATAAGGTCCGCTGGAGAAATATAGTCTTTATTTGGAAGTATATCCAAGATGTTTAGAACATCGTTTGGAGCACTGTTACTTTTTGCAACCCTTATCAGATCGTCTTTATTGGAAGGATAGTGAGCTCCTTTTAGACTATGCTGAATTTTTGCTGGACTATCATATCCTTGCGCGCTTGTACCTTCGCCTCTAACCAAACATTTCACCTCCAACAAAATTCAAATCATCTGAGGTTTGACTTGGGAACTTCCACGGGCACACTATTTTAAGTATAAGGGGACACTAATGCAACAACACTCAGGCTCAATAATTTTGGCAAGCTATTTGGCACTTACCTGAGGTTAGAGAATAATTTTTTCATCCGGCTAAGCGGTACATTTGGATGATATTTGACGACAGACCACTGATGTTCAGTCAGATTTGAATGCAAATTGAAGCGGAGAGATATCAGTTTTAAGTGGGGGAGTCTAATGAAAACAGATAGCTTAATTGGTAAACTATCACTAAGTAGCATGTGAGGCGGTTTAGATGGATGAGTCAGCTATAGAGTGGATCGCAAGTCAGTATTATAGCCGTCAGATTGCAGTAAAAGAGTTGGGCACAAGTGGGCAAGAAAAACTCGCAAAGGCCAGAGTGGCAGTTGTGGGTGTGGGCGGTTTGGGTTCGGTTTCTTCGCTTTATTTAGCGCTGGCTGGGGTAGGCTACATCCGTATAATCGATCAAGATACTCTTGAACCCCATAATTTACATCGACAGATCATCTATACCATTCAGGATCTTTGCTATCCCAAAGCTGAAGCGGCGGCCGACCAACTACGTAACCACAATATGTTTGTAGAGATTGAAGCGGTTTCGGAAAATCTAAACGCCGAAAATGCAGAACGCCTTCTATCAGATGTGGATGTTGTGGTTGATGGTCTGGACAATATGGTGACACGTCAGATTATCAATAGGGCCTGTATAAAACTTGGAATCCCCTATGTTTTTGGTGCTGCCATCAGTTTGGAAGGCAACCTCTCTGTTTTCCAACCCCCCCAAACGGGATGTCTGGCATGCCTCATGCCCGAGGGCTTAAACGGAGGCGGTGCCTGTGATAAGCGAGGCATCATCGGTGCAACTGCGGGCACCATTGGTAGCCTCCAAGCCCTTGAAACCATCAAACTCATCACAGGCATTGGCAAGTCGCTTAAGGGCAAACTCTTAGTTTGCGACTTTACCGACATGAACTTTACCGCTCTAGACATCGCAGAGAACCCTAATTGTCCTGTCTGTCATGGAGAACAAAAAGCGGTGAGTGCGGAGCGGCTGGTTTGGCTCTGTAGCAAAGACACTGCCAACATTAACCCTCAAACACCCCTAGATCTAACACTTGACAAGGCATATTCAGTAGTTCAGAAGCATTTTGAGATCCGTTTAAAAAGTCAGTCAGCACTTATGTTTAGTTACGAAGAGTTTAGAATCAGCCTCTTTAGCGGCGGACGCATGATCATAAAAGGCGTTAAAGACAAAGAAACGGCACTAAAAATTTACCATGACATTCTCCAAATTTTAAACCCAAAAACAACTCAACCTATCTAGCAACATACCCAGCTATTTTCTTGTTTCTCGGCGTTTTTGTTCAAGACAAGGGTATTAAAATTGCAACAACTGGTACAGGCACCAATCATTTTCAAACATAGCTGACTTAACATAATATAAGTAAAAAATTTAAATAAAAAAAGTAAATTTGGTTATTGATTTATTTTTGTTTTTTAGGGCGTAGACTGCGTACAGTTGCACCTGCGCGCCACAACTCACTACTGCCCATAGCTCTGAGTTCGTCAGCAAGCTTTTGCTTATAGTTAGCCTCTTTACTGCGTTCTAGCACAATACGACTCTCCTCACCAGCAGCAGTTAACTCATAGAGCGAGTCAAACACCGGCTTAGTTGCTGATCGGAAACGTTCTTTCCATCGCAGAGCACCAATACGGGCAGTTTCGCTACAGTTGTTATACATCCAATCCATACCGTTTTCATCAACTAATCGGATGAGACTTTGGGTGAGTTCTTCAACAGTTTCATTAAACGCCTCACTTGGACTGTGCCCATGTTCACGCAGAGTACTGTATTGAGCTTCGATAATACCTGCTAGTGCACCCATAAGTGTGCCGCGTTCACCAGTTAGATCACTATAGGTTTCTTTTTCAAAGGTAGTTGGAAAAAGATAACCAGATCCAATGGCAATACCCATAGCTTTGGTACGCTCAACAGCTTTACCAGTGGCATCTTGGAAAATGGCATAACTGCTGTTAATACCGCTTCCATCTACAAAGTTTCGACGCACCGAAGTACCGCTTCCTTTAGGAGCGACTAAAATAACATCAACATCTTGGGGGGGAATAACACCCGATTGTTCTTTAAACACTACACTAAAGCCGTGGCTAAAGTAGAGAGCATCACCCTTTTTGAGGCCCGATTTGATGTTTAGCCATTCTTCCTTTTGGGCTGCATCGGTTAGCAGTACCATTTTGATGGTTCCGCGTTGAGCGGCTTCTTCGAGACTGAAAAGAGTTTCACCTGGGATCCAGCCGTCTTCTATGGCTTTTTGATATGTTTTGGAGTCTTTACGTTGACCGATAATTACTTTGATGCCGTTATCACGCATGTTTAATGCTTGGGAGCGGCCTTGGATGCCGTACCCAAGTGTGGCAACGACTTCGTTTTTTAGGGTTTGTTGGGCTTGTGCCACTGTGAATTCTTCTCTTGTGATGACGTCTTCTTGGACGCCGCCGAAATCAATCTTGGCCATTTTCTGGTTCCTCAAGCCAAACCTTGGTTGACGCGGTAATTAAGAATTACTCCATCCCTTGAGGGTATGATGCAAAAAACAGCTGTTTCTCTATTGCATTAATGAGGGCTACATTAAAGATAAAACGGCGGGGCTTGTGTTTTTATCGTCAGAGGCACAAGGAGGTAATTAGTGTTTGGTTACACTATTGTTAGCTGACTAATTAGTTGGTGTTATTGGTGTTGTTGGTGTTGGATAATTGGGTGGTTTGCCATAAACCTAATAAATGAATTGGTTTTTTATCTATTTTGGGGAATTGGGATGACATATAATCTGCAGAGTGGGAGAACTTTTGAAGAGACCGTTGAGTCGCTTTTTAATCAGATGGGGTATCACACTAAACCCAAGCATGTTTTGCACACCAGATCAACCTATATTCATGCGGTGATTGATCAGCCCAAAGGTACTCAGAGGTTACTTATTGAGTGTAAAAACAGTGTGGATCTTATTGATGTACAGCATTTCTGTTCTAGGGTTGCATTTGCTAGGGAAAATTTAGAGGTTGATGGCGGTTTACTTGTTGCTAATGTTGGTTTTAGCGATGAGTCGCTGTCTTGGTGTAAGAGTAACTGTTCGTTTGTCGAGCTTAAGACGTATAAGCAACTCATAGCCAAGTCAGCGAGCTTTAGAAAAATGCTTAGAAAATTTAGCCAGTAACTATCATTTAGTTGGTTTGTTGAGAGCAACAAATAGAGCTAATTCATCAGGTGTTATGCCTGTTTTTTGTAGTTTATTTGTGCAAGTTTGGTATTGTTTTTCTGCGAGTTGGGCAGGCAGAATGGTTTGTTGTGTTATGAAGTGGTAGGTTTCTTGGGTGGTTTGTCCTCTTTTTAATGCACAGAGTTGTTTTTTAAATCGGGTGAGGGCTTGGCAGTCGTGGGTTTGCATGCCAAAGGGGGTGTTGGGGAATTGGCGACATCCTTCCGGGCGGATTTCATAGATGGAGCAGGTTTGGTTGACAAGAAAAGGACAGGGCGTGTGGGTTATGTAGTGGTCGTATTGAGTGGGGTTTGTTTCCCAGCGTTTGCCTAGTTCCTCATAGAGGGTTTGGGTTTTGAGGTGAGCTTGGGGGTTTTGGGGGTCGGGTTTGAGTTTTCCGGCGACTAAAAAGTCGTCGAGGGTACAGCAGGTACCGCATTTACTGCAAAGAAACGGCAGATTAACTGACCATTCGCTGGGTTGGGTTTTGAATTTGATATGTGCATAGAAGGTGGCAACCATTATGCATCAATAAAACGAAGGCACCAAGAGGTTTCAACCTTTCCCCAACCCGAGTTTTTGGGTACTATGTAGTCTTATTAAAAAATGGCACCAAATATATCTACTGACCGGAGTAACTACCAAAGTTTATAGTAAAACTCCCAAAGTTCATAGCGAACTATTGAAAGTAAGTTAGACTATAATATATCCCAAGTAACTGGTGCGGTCGCTGTGATTTGAACCCCAGCGCATATGGAGGCATCGCCATCACCCCATTTTTTTCTTTTTGCCACACCTTTTCTGAGCGGCAATTATTCAAAGTACCTGACAATTTTCCCACACTATTGCCGAGGGCTAACTGGGCGGGAGAGTTTGCATGGTCAAACATAATCGACAGGTTTATGTCAGTTATAACGTAAATTTTTGCCAACTCATTTCTGTGTTATATGCAGAGTCACAGAGCGAAAGGTTGATAAAAATGGGGTGGATTACAACAAAAGTAATTTAATACCATAACAATATTGGGCGATATTTTGTTTCTCCCAAAAAGGGTGACAAAGCGTGTTGATGGTCAAGCAAAGTCACAATTCGAGGTTTAATAATAACGGAGATGAAAAATGATATGAATAAGCGCAAAGACAAGAAGAACAATTCTCAAAACAAAGATACGTTAATTCCTATCACGCCAACAAATCTTGAGGCAAATAACAAAACCTTTGTCGCAAATAACGAATGTATAGATGAATCTACACTTTTTAAGTGTATATCCGAAATTATTGAGAACCGTAAATTTCGTGCCGCTACATATGCAAACAGTGAAGTCACGTTAATGTATTGGGAAGTCGGACGGTATATAAACTCGGTTATCCTTGATTTCAAACGAGCAAAATATGGCGAGAAGATTTTCGCCACACTGTCGCGAAAATTAGTTGAATCATACGGAAACAGCTTTGAAGAAAAGAACTTGTACCGTATGATGCAATTTGCCAATACGTTTACAGATATAACTGCATTGCACAAATGGTCGTATGTATTGAGTTGGTCACATTTTCGTGAGCTCATACGTATAAAAAGTGATGAGGCACGAGCTTTTTATGCTAATGATGCTGTTGAGCGACAACTGGGGGTTCGCGATTTGATGAGGCAAATATCACGAAAAACCTATGAACGACGTGAGATAGCTGACACACGGATAAGTAAAGAATCTGAACTTCCGTTTAATGTGTTTAAAGATCCGTATTTGCTTGATATACTTGGGTTGAAGGATAATTTTCTTGAGGCTGACTTGGAGAAGGCAATTCTTGTAGAACTTGAAGCATTTATATTGGAATTTGGTCACGGCTTTACCTTTGTTGAACGCCAAAAACGGATGATTATGGACGATGAGGATTTTCATTTGGATTTGCTGTTCTATCACCGTATCTTAAAACGCTTAGTAGCAGTAGAATTAAAGCTCGGTAAGTTTAAACCAGAATACAAGGGGCAGATGGAATTTTATTTACGTTGGCTTGATAAATATGAGCGTAAAGAGGGAGAGAATACGCCTATTGGTATTATTCTTTGTACGACGGCTAGTCGTGACCAGATTGAATTAATGGAGATGGATAAAGTTGGTATTGCTGTGGCTGAGTATTGGACGGTTTTGCCGTCTAAAGTAAAGTTTGAGCGAAAGATAAGTGAAATACTTCAGGAAGCAAAAGAACGTCTTAAACGTCGCAAGTCGCTTACAGATAATAAAGGTGTGTCACGACAAATAGAATATTTCATCGAACCAAAAGATGAGGCTGTTGACAGTTAGGCAACACCGTTTCATTTCCTTCCATTTTTAAACGTTGTTTTAACTTCAGTGGTTTCGAAAACGGGATTTGAACCCCAACCCATATGGCGACATCGCCATCACAACCACTTTTTCTTTTTTTCCAAACCTTTTCTGCATTTCTTCAGGAAAAGAAAACCTTTGCAAATTTTTGCCACTGGTGCCAAGGGGCTAACTGGACTGGACCGGTTGCTGAGTCAGACCCAATTGACATTTTAATTAAATTTTAACACACTTTTTACCATATGCACTTGGTTGGCTTCAGGTGTTTTGATTATCTTTGAAGGCAACAGTGACTTGTTCTAGGCCGTTGTGTTTGTAAGTGTGTTAATGGTAGGTGAAGTTTCCTATTGTTATGCGGGAGGAGACGTTTAACAAAATGTGTGATGAGAGGGATTGTTTGAACTCACGAAAACATAGATATCGCCTGGGTGGTTAGCGCAAAGTTCGTATGGTCAGCTATTTCCAGCTTTCCCGTCGCCTAGACCAAACTTGTTTTTCAATATCAGAGCTTGGACATTTTGTTTCCATTCGTTTTTCCGACCCCGCTCGGGGGGTTCTATGCTTAGCTAAACATTCACGGCAGTAAACGGGTTTATCTGATGCTGGTTTAAAGGGAACAGTTGCGGTTTTGCCGCAGTCACTACATTTTATTTGAGTTGAGGGTCTATCCGACATTACATATTAAACCTGTTAATTTTGGGGCTGTTTGAAATTGCGAACAAACTAACAGCAGTATATAGTTTTATCTAAATTTAAACATTTCAAATCAAGCGCTTCATTGAGTGCTGAATTTGCTTAAACAATTCGTTTGTCCACATTTTCCTCAATTATTATTCCGCGAATTTTACCTCCACCTATACGCTCTGCCTTTTTGACAGAACTTTTACACTTCATAACATGTCACCCCCGATTAAGATCTGCTACCGGCTATTTTTCCCGCTTAAACTCGCCAGATCCACCGACGTCACCTATGTTCGCAACAACGGCACCGCTTACCTTAGTAAGAACTTCTTCGGCTCGTTTCCAATTTTCTGCTGAAACTTCAATACGATACTTTGGAGCGGCGATGACTGAGAAGACAATTTTGGTATCTTTAGTTTTGTGTGTTTTTTTTGCATCACTGAAAGCTTCTTGGATACATCTAACGCCGTTTGGACGAGAACAACGCATTTCAAGAATACCCCAAGCTTTCACTGTCTTAACACTAATGCGTTCCTCCACAACTTGAAGTACTACCTTAGCTAACTCCTCCGGTACATTTAGCTGGGTTAGAACTGAGATGCCTTCCTGTAGAACTTTCTCAAAGCCGTCATATAGACCATATTTTTCTTCTAATACCGCACCGACTTTCAGATATACTTCTTCTCGTGACAAACCGGTTCGTTCACTCACCACATACAGCAGGGCATCGCCTTTTCGGTCTTTCTTCCAGGATTTAATTTTCTCAATTCGCTCCCGCTTAGTAACCCGCCTCAACGATAAGTCAATATGCCCCTTTTCAAGGTCTACCCGAAGCACTTTGAGAACCAGCTTCTGGTTTTCTCTAACAAAGTCACGTATATTTCTTATACGGGCGCTGGAAATTTCGGAGATATGGAGAAAACCTCTTTTGTTGTATTCATCAAGGCTAGCGTACACCCCGTAATCCATCACGGTTTTAATCGTTGCCATAACCAAATCCCCGGGTTCGGGCCACTCAAGTTTTTGTTCAGACATATTTTCGATCCACTTTATTTTAAAAATCGCCTATCGCGTTAGCGCCAAAGCCAGTTTTAGGTCGTTTTTCAGCAAACCAATGGTTCCCGCTTCAAAGTGACGTTTAGCCGCTACCACAAGTGCCTTTGTTTTGCAGAGTTCAGCGGCCGTTTCGTTGCATTCCGCAATAGCTAAGACGACTTTGCAACACTTTTTTTGACAGTGATTGTTTGCGCAATTCACGACCGCTAAATATAGCTCTTGTATGTCAAATGGGGGCATATAGTCTTCTGAGATACGCTGAATGTTTTGTTTGTCCATTTCTTCTAATGCACCCTCAGTAAACTGTTTACTTATCAAGATAGCATAGACATAGTTGTCACGCTTAATCGCTTCGGTTAGGTTCTTGACATCATTTAGATTGATGTACTCGTTAGCGAATGGTTCGACTATTCTTAGGAGCACTTTATTATTAGACCTATCAAGCGCGGCTACATCTGTGACGTTAGCGTTCTGCTGCCTTTTTACGCTTTTATAGCCCCGCACCGCCATGATAAAATTGATTTTGTTTTCACTCATATTCTCACTTACCAATTAGCTGATTTTATCTTCAATGGAAACGACCCGGTACTTCTGTCGCCACCCAGCATTTTTACCGCTATGCCCAAAACATCGTTTGATGAAGGGAAAAACATACGGCTTAGATTGCGTTCATTTGTTGTTCTATGTTTATCCATTCTATATTGTCCAATGTGGCCCTAAACCACTTATAATCAGAATAATCGAGAAAAAGCGGTTGGATGTTGTTTGACTTTTCCTCTAAAGAATTCTAATAGTTTATAGAATACTACGGCGGCTATATTAGAGTATGCGCTCTAAAAACTTTTTTATTGCTTAAAAAACTAGAAAACGAGTTTGTAGAATTTTCAGCAAAAACCTATTTTCCCTATCAAATAAACATCAACAGTTTCAACCTTTATTAGTCTGATGCGGCGGTATAGTCTCTGAAGAGTTTCTTTTATCCTCTTGGAATCGACTGATTGAGTAATTGATTCTTTTCTATACGAAAATGAGTAGATAGCGTATGTGTATGTTAAGGGTTGGTTTAGTTAAAAATTGTCGCAGATGCAAATCTTCCGTTCGTCCTCATTGTGAATACAGAAAGAAAACCACAAGGAAAGTCTTTGCAAACACCGTTAAGAAGAAAGAAGCATAAACAAATTTCACCCTTTTTTAAGGTGCTCTTATCAGCAACCTAAATCAGAAATACTTTGATAAAGACGAATGCAAAAGTTAGGTATTACCTAAAGGTGTTTACTCACATTAATATGAATAAGTATGCTATAAAGATTTAATTAAATAGTACACCATCCATTTGTCGGTATAAACCGTTTCATTTCCTTCCGCTTTTAAACGTTGTTTTAACTTCAGTGGCCCCGAAAGCTGGATTTGAACCCCACCCCATATGGCAACATCGCCAGCTATCACGATAAGAAATCCGGAACACTGCACACAACCTCTTGCAAATATCTCACAAAACAGATAATTTTTAATTCCTCATTCACATTATTAAAATAATTGCTATTTTTAGCAAAAAATGACATAAAAAGCATTATTTGAATAGTGAGGCCGCTGGGATTTGAACCTGGGATCATTAGCTTGAAAGACTATGTGTTTTAGTAGATAGAGAGGTAGTTGTTTGTTGTTTGGGTGGGTTTTTCTTTTTGGGTTTGTCATTGATGCCGACGCGGAGTTTATCGACATCTGTTTTGGTGGGTAGAGATACCATTATGGTGTGGTCGTGTTTTTCTTTGCCGTAACAGATTTTGGCTTGGTCGGTTTTGTTGGTGTCGGAGTAGAAGGCGGTGAGTTGGGCGGCTGTTTTTATGGCTTGTTTGGTTTTGGGGCCTTGGAGTATGGTTATTGGGCCGACGATATCGGGGAGTTCAAATATATATTCGGTTTTGGTTTGGCGTGTTGTTAGGGTTTTGTTTTCGGTTTCGTCGCGTCCTACGATGATTTTGTTTTTGCCTATGCGGAAATGTCGGCCTATGCGCAGAAGAGCGATGTCGGGGAGGGTTATGTGTTTTTTGTGGTTGAAGAGGTCGCGGATTTTTTTGGCGTATTCTTCGCAGGTTAGCAGGCAGCCGCCTGCGGGGCAGGGGAAGTCTTTGATGTTGAATTCTTCGGCGAGTTTGAATTGGGGTTTGCGGGAGCGGCCTTGGATGTCTAGGAGTTTTGTGCGGTCAACTAGTCCGGTTTTTTCTGCTTGGGTTTCGGGTAGTAAGCGTGCGGAGAGTGGGCGTAAAATTTTGCCTTCTAGGCCGGATTCTTTTTCGATGAGTTTGAGGGCGGCGTAGTGTTGGGACATGGGGCGTTCGTCGAGGACTTCGCCTGTGAAGAGAAAGCTGGCGCCGATTTCGCGGGCGTATTTTTTGGCTTGTTTGAAGAGAAATATACGGCAGTCTATGCAGGGGTTCATGTTTTTGCCGTAGCCGTGTTTGGGGTTGCGGAGCATGCGTAGATATGCGTTTCCGGCGGCAACCATTTTGAGGGGAACGTTTAGCTGTTTAGCGGCGTCTACGGCGGCGCATCCGTCTTTTTTACAGAGACAAAAGGGGCTTCGTACATTAAAGGCCGTTACGTCGATGCCTTGTTTTACTATCATCTCTGTAGCTAGAATACTATCTAGACCGCCTGAGAGCAGGCCTACAGCTTTAACTTTAGTCATACCTTGATGTGGCTGTTGGGCGCATAATAATTTACCTATCAAAAAAGTCAAATCTGCGGGTTATACCGCTGGTTAATGTTTGAGGAAAAATTTTTGTTCTGTTCTGAGCAGCAGGGGTTTATCACTTAGTTGGAATAACATTAAAAAAGTTCTTTGCGAGATAAACTTTTGTTTATGTCGCTAGTTGAGAGGATTAGCACTTGGACATAAGCATCTTTATTCCTATTTATGGAGAATCTGATCGATTAGAAAAGATGCTTACTTTATTTGCTAACCAAAATGTTTCTAAAGAGATTTTTGTAGCTGTCGATGAACCCACCGAGGCGTTTAGTAGGAAAATCAAAGATCACAAAGAAGAAAAAGAAGAAGAGAAGGTCAAGTTTATTATAAATTCTAAACGCAACGGTAAAGCTAATGCACTAAACCATGCCGTTGGCTTATCAAGTGGGGAGGTATTGTTGTTTTTGGATTCTGATATAGATCTCCCCGAGGATCCAGAATATCTTAGAAAAATCGTTATGAAAATGCAACACACCGACATATTAGATATTAAAAAAAGGGTTATCAAAAGTAAATCGTTTCTATCCAAGATGGCCTACTATGAATACCTTAGCTTCAACATCAATTCATGGCTGGCTTCACGTTTTATGCAGAAATGCCCTGCGGTTAACGGCTCGGCGTTTGCTATGCGGCGGGAAATGTTTGAAAAAGTTCAGGGCTTTCGCAGAGTGGTAGCTGAAGATATCGACATAGCTACGCGTGCATTTCTAAAAGACAGTCGGTTTGCCTACTTTCAAGAGGTAGAAGTTCAAAATTTAGTGTATAGTAATTGGCACCAGTGGTATACTCAGCGTAAACGGTGGGCCGTTGGTCAAGCCCTTTGGCTCAAAGAGTGGTATAGAGAATTGACAAATCATTTTATCAAAAAACCCCAAGTGTTTCTTCCCGGCTTGTTCTTTCTATATCCCTCGATTGCAATATTTTTTATAAGCGCCATTATTCCAAGTCTGTGGATGTATGATTCGTTATTGATTTTTTCACTGTTTCTCTCAGTTAAATTCAATATTGCATTACCGATTTTTCTGGTTTCTTTGGCAACTGCAGATATTTTAAAGATTCTAATGATTTCGATGTCAGGTTTCATAGCGACCGCCGCTGTTTTCTATGGTTTTTCTCGAAAACTGGGGTTTTATGAGGTTAAACTCCACGAGTTGTTTGTGTACTACTTTTTCTACTCTGCAGTGTGGATGGCTATCATAGTTGCAGGGCATATCCAGGTGCTTTTGCTGGGTAAAAAAACAGGTCCCGATTGGAAAACATAGCAAACAGAAACAGTTTTTTAGCTACTGGGGGTTTTGTGCCAAAAGCAGTCGTAGTATTTGGCAAGGCTTAATAGTTTCAGGCACCGAGTACATGTAAATCAGCAGGGATCTTTTATGGTTGATGTTTGGCTTCCCTATGGAAAAACCGATGTATGCGTTCGAATTCCAGCCCGAAATCTGTTGGGCACCATCGAACCCAAAGAATTTTCAAGCGCCGCAGATCAGAGAGCTGAAATTGAGCGTGCACTCAGAGAGCCTTTCGCATCCAAATGTCTAAGTGAAATTGTCAAACCTGAATCCAAAGTTGCCATAGTTATCGATGAGTCTACTCCCAACATGCCAAGTGCACAGATGCTTCTTTTGGTGCTAAATGAACTCAACACCGCAGGGGTTAGAGATGAAAACATCACCGTTATCTTGGGGTATGAAACTTATCCCCTAAAGTCTGAAGAAGACCAACAGCGCCTAGACCAAGCTGTAAAGCGAGTTCGAGTTGTCAACCATGATGTTTCTGCCTCAGATTTGGTCTATATCGGCACTACTAAAACCCATGGTAACAAGGTGCATATCAATCGTTTCTTTGCGGAGGCTGATGTTAGAGTGCTCCTTGGAGATGTTCAATACCATGATTACGCGGGTTATGGCGGTGGACGGAAAAGTGTCTTGCCTGCGATAGCTGGGTTAGAAACTATCCGGTATAATCATGCTCTGCTTGTCAGTGCCAGTTCCACCGCAGGTAATCTGGAAAATAACCCTGTCCATATTGATATGACTGAAGCGGCGCGACTCTCAAAGGTAGATTTCATAGTTAATGTTGTTGAGAATAAAAAGGGCGAAATTGTACGGGCCTTTGCTGGAGACTTGGAAGCCGCATTTTTAGAGGCCGCAAAACTTGTGGATGAAATATACTGCGTTATGGTGGATAGACGCGCAGATATTATCGTGGTAAGCGCAGGTGGGCACCCCGGGGATTTGACACTCTATCAGGCACTCAAAGCTATGGAAACAACAAGAGATGCAGTGAAACGGGGGGGTGTCATTATTTTGGTGGCTGAATGCCTTGAAGGCTATGGCAATCAGGTATTCTATGACTGGATGACACGGCTCAGTGAAATTAAAAATGTTGAGCGGGAGGTTAAACGTAACTTTGCCATGGGAGGACAACGCGCGTACTATTTGCTAAAGACGTTACTTAACCAGCAAATCATATTGGTATCGGCTATGCCGGATTTTTATGCCACCAGCATCTTTAAACTCAAAACTGCCCGTGCAATAAATGACGCCCTAAACGAGGCCTTCAAAACTGCCGGTTCAGCCTCGCGTGTTTGGGCAATGCCGCTGGGCAACAAAACGCTACCTGTGTATAGATCCCCTGAGGACAATAAAGCCTAAAAATCCAGCTAGTTGACTGCTCTAGAAGCGTAACCTTTAAGTCTAAACACATAAATCCTTTTTAAACAGGCGAAACGATGCAACCAACCTTTACGCTACGCAAATTTAGCCCAGATGACCTACAGAGTGTCATACAAATTAACCGCGTCTGCCTCCCTGAAAATTATACCGATTTCTTCTTTGTGGACCTACATCAACGGTTCCCCGAGACCTTTATCGTGGCAGAACAAGATGAAAAAATTATCGGATACATTATGTGCCGTATTGAAGTAGGCTTATCCAACTTTGGCTTCGGCGGTTTGGTACGCAAAGGCCATGTAGTTTCAATTGCAGTTCTGCCCCAGTACAGACGCCGAGGCGTCGCGCAGGCAGTCATTAAAAAATCCTTAGAGGGCATGGAGTACTATAAGTCTAAGCAGGGGTTTTTGGAGGTCCGTGTCACCAACGAAGCCGCAATCTCGTTGTATAAAAATCTTGGATTTGAAATAACCCGAACCATCAACGGTTACTACAGCGACGGCGAAGATGCCTATGTCATGACAAAAAAATTAGCCTAAAAAAAATTAAAAATTTTTTGAACAGAAACGTTATCAATAGCTGTTCTTTTGCATGTTTGATTGCATCCTACTTAGAATCACAATTATTGTTATCGCCACGCTGACAGCAATCACTATCACCACTGCAGTAGTTATGTCGGTAAGGCTAAAATTAAAGAGGCCGGGTTCATCTGTGGGCTCAATTGGTAAGATAGAGTAATCTGGATAGGTTGGATAGGGCGAGTAGGTTGGGTTTGGGTAATCTGTTGGTCTTGGGGTGGGTGTATAGGTTGTGTTTGAGCCAGGAGAGGGAGTAACCGTTGCAGAGGGTGTTGGAGGCGGCGTTGGAACAACAACTGAGGGTTGAACCGCAGGGGCATAAGCAGGAGAGGATAGAAATGGCTTAAAGGTCGCAATGCCTAGATTGGGACGAAGTGCGGCGTCATAGTCTGAGATTGTGTTGCGAATGGTTGACTCATCAGTTGTTCCCCACCAGTTGTTAGTGATTGTCACGTCTGCGGACTCTGTTAAATGTATACTTTCAAGAGTGTTGTCTACAATGTTGTTGTACCGTATGATGGAGTTATCTGTTTGACCCCACAAACCATAGGTGTTACGTGCAATAGTGTTGTTTTGAATGTCTGCATCACGGCTGATCCCACATTTGTTATAGTTGATAGCATTATTTTTGATAATGACACCGGAAGTGCCTTCAGTGACTATACCATCATTGATGTTGTTGGTGATGATATTTTGCTCGATGACACAGGGTTTGTTTGTATAGATGCCTGAGTAAAAGTTGGTGATTTTGTTTGCAGTTATTGGTGCGGTACTTCCTGTGTTGTAGATTCCAAAGCCTTGTTGGGCTCGTGCTCCTGAGATAGTGTTCCCAGAGATTGTTACATAACCAGTGGTTATGTGGATACCATGTTGCGCATTTGAAGTTGAGATAACGTTGTCTATAATTGTAGCAACACCAGAAGTTATCGTTATCACTGCATTAAACGAGGTGCCCGTAAAATAGCTATTAGATAATCGCGGTGAACCACCCTCTATGGTTATGGGAACGGAATAGAAAACGCCATAATCAATTGTACAGGATTGGTAACTTGAGGATTTGAAGACGATCTGGGAATTTGAGAAGCCATCGCTTAGGAAGTAAATTTTGTTGTTGTTTGTCCCTTGCGCATTGAGTCCACCATAGACTTGGATTTGGTAACCGCGGAGGTTCACAACTACACCAGGCTGGATGGATAGAGTTTCACCACTGTAAATAATGAGGTTCTCTGTTAGAGAGTAAGGACCATTTGAGACAGTCCAATTTGTATTTCCGTTTAGTGAGCCACCGACATAGGTAGTTGCAGATACTTCACTAAACAAGGGTAACCCTATAGCGGAAACCAGTAGAAGGGTAACTGCTAAATATGCAAATTTATTCAAACTTGGCACCTATACAAGGGTTATTATTGGAGGTTAAATCGTTTACTGTTGGCGACACATTTAACCGATCAACACATCACATCCAAAATAGAGAGAAAAATAAAACAAGGAATCCGCTAAAATCCATATACTGCTAAATTTTTAATACCTTAGCTAAAATACAATAGGTTATAAACTAGAAACGTCATCGTTTACACGATTGCTTGGGAAGAAAGTCTGGCAGGTAAAAATATGGACAACACACAAAAATCACCACAGACCTATCCAGCGGATAGCAACCAGTATAAACCCTTTATCGGCAAAACTGAAGCGCTTATCATCGGTTTATTGTTAGCCATAGCCGGCGCCATAATATCGGGATCATTTGAGAAAGGCATGCTCACAAACTACATTGGCTTTGGTATGATACTTGCTGGCATCACAACCTTTGTAGCAGGTACTTGCTCCATACTTATTGCAAACATCGAGAATCGTGTACGAAGAGAAAACCCAGAGATCTACAGAACAAAAAAACGGCTACCCATCCACGGTAGCATCTGGACGATAGGCGCTGGAGTAATCCTTGCGGTTTTAGGTTCAATATTAGCCAGCACATACGACCGCGCCTTACTGATGAACACCGTAGGTTTTGGTATGCTCCTTTTGGGCGTTGGCGTGTCGGTACTGGGCTTTTCCAGTGCCGCTTTGGAGACAGTAAAAATAGAGTTACACCGAGAACATAACACAAAAGTTAGGGAAACAAGATCACTCTTCTTTAACATTGTTTTACTTGGTTTAGCAGTTGTCTTTCTGGTTGTCGGTACACTTTTAGCGGGGTCATATGCAAAAGACACTTTACTTAACGATGCAGGGTTTGGGATGCTAATCGCAGGTGTTGGCATTTTATGCTTAGGAACAGCTGGAACAGCCATTTCCATACTTAAAGCACAAGCCCACAGCCAAAATAAACTCACCAATGGACATCACCCCCGAGTCATATTTGGTAGCATATGGGCAATCGGAATCGGAACAATGTTGCTCATCATTGGTTTTATCCTCTCAGGGAACTTTGCAAAAAATACGCTTATAAACTACACAGGGTTGGGAATGTTACTAACCGGAGCAGGCGTCTTTGTTTACGGGTTATTCGAAACTGCTAAGGCCTTCGCCACGGGTTATCTAAACTATAGGCATATCATCAACTACAAGACAAACAAAACCCACTCAACCACAGCAACAAAGCAACATAACTCGTTTAGCTTCCACTGGAAAAACATGATACGAACAAGTTCAATATTGAATCTTGGAGGTATTATTGCGGCAGTATGTATTCTATTTTTTAGTATCTGGCAACTAGACATTATCGTCTCAGGACCAGTTTGGTGGTCCTCAGCAGAACAAGGATCAGGATTTGGCTGGTCTCATCCAGAGGGCGCATACGCAAACGATTACTTCCAATGCTTCTTCTGGAAAACAACTATTGGACAAGCATACGACACCTTGTTTATGCTGATATTTATAGCGTTTATTGTCATGTTTTTAAGTGCCTACTTCTGGCCTAAACATGACCGCACCCCCCTGCTGAGACTAACAGATAGAGACGGAGAAATACCAGCCAAAACCCAGCAACTTGACCAAGAGAAAGAAGACACTCAACCTACAACAACCACAGAGGTTAATCAGCAAATTCCATCCATAACGATACAAGAAATTGAAACACACGTAGAATACTAGCAACCAACACGAAGACACTAATTTACCCAATTAGACAGCCGCCTACTTTCCACTTTTGGGAGCCCTATGGCAATCCAATCAACGAACCAAAGCAAAATTATAAAAAATGGTCAATAATCAAAGAACCAATATTTGAGTCAATTATGACTACATCATACATCATAGAAGAAAGCAGACTATTGACACAACAATTATAAACCCTTAACAGGCTCTGGCTTGCAGAGGAAGAGATTATGGTAAAGCATGCGATAATAGAGAGTAAAAAGAAAATCGCGCTCATCGCCCATGACAATAAAAAAGGAGACATGCTGGAATGGGCAAAATTTAACAAGGGTACACTTAAGCAACATGAACTCTTTGCCACAGGAACTACAGGTAAACTCCTTGAAGAAGAAGTAGGTTTAGAAATTACCAACATGGAATCGGGACCACTGGGTGGCGACTTACAGATAGGTTCACTTATAGCCGATGGCTTAGTTGATTGCCTTATATTCTTCTGGGACCCCCTTGAACCCCATCCCCATGACCCTGATGTGAAAGCGCTTCTGCGGGTAGCAGTAGTTTGGAATATTCCGCTAGCATGTGATCGTAGTACAGCCGACTTTTTAATTTCGTCTCCACTTATGAACAAAGAATACCTTCGAAAACTACCAGACTATGAAACCTACCGACACCGCTTAGACCACACAAACTAACAGCATACATTGTCTGTGCGGTCTCATTTATATCACAATATCACATTTTTGTGATATTATAGTATAAACAAAAACAGCGCATATGCGCTTGATGAAAAACCATGCCAACAGCTTGTTGGCGAACCCAATTTTCCCCGAATTAACAACTCAGACGACTTTTATAACTGACTATATTAATCCGAATCAATGCGAAATAGATTTGTCCCAAAGCCAGCCAAATACACATATTTGTTTTTTAAAATCCACACCATTTTTTGCTGTTGTTCATTTAATAAGCAACCATCTTTAAAGTTTAAACTATGTAAAATTGTAAGGGCACGATTCTTAAAATAGAGAATAAGTGTGACTTTTTTAATGTTTAGTTAGTCTGCAATACAGGTGTTAAACGAAAAGGTTAGATATAAAGAAAAGATTGCGGAATAAAAGGAAAGGGAGAGCAGTTTATTAGGCTGCTTTGGATTTGTCTGCGGCGTTGTTTAGGCTGGTCATTTCTGCGTTGGCTTTGCGGATGAGGTCTGCGATGGTGTCTTTGGTGGGTATGGCTGCGCCGAGTGATAGTGCGATTGCTTTTTGGTGTGCTGTTTGTAGGAGTGGTTTGATGGTGTCTTTTGTTGTGTAGCCGATGCTTATGGCTAGTGCGAAGGCTTCGTGGTTGCTTGTTTCTACGCTTCTTTGTGTGGCGGCGAGATCGACGATTAGTTTGTCGCCGGTTATCATGGTTCCGTTGTCAAAGACTGCGCGCATGGCGATGCCTAGTTCAACGGCTTTGATGTTGAGTTTAGCAAGGACACTTGCTAGGCGGTCGCTTATGGGTTCTCCTCTGCGTACGACTAGGGTGTCTTTGCTGATCCAGACGCTACCGTTTTCTATTCTGGTGGGTAGGCCGACTGCGTTGAGTTGGCTGATGACTGGCCCTGGGGGTTGGCCGGTGTTGCTGGTTGGGATGACGACGTCAAATGCTGCTGTGTCGCCTGCTTTGGCGGTGGTTTTGACTTTGCCTCTTTCTAGCATGATTGCTAGTTTGAAGGGGTTGAGATCGGTAAATAAGAAGACGTTTGATCCTTCCAAGTATTCCTCAAGCTTTTTGAGTTCTGCTTGGTTGAGTTCTTCGATGGCGATTTTTATGAGGGTGTTTTTGAGGACGCGGAGGTAGACTTGGCCTTTCATTGTTTTTTTGAGTTCTTGTAGTTGGGAAGCGCGGACTTTTTTTAGGCTTGCGATGCCGACGGATTTGTATTCTTTGAATATGTCTTTTATCTCGGCTACTTCGCTTGATTTTTCAGCTAATACTTGTTCGGATGGCATGATTTTTCTTCTCGGTTATTTGTTGTTTATGGTTTAATTTTGACGGGTTCGCCCATGCTGGTTTTGATGAAAGCGTATTTTACGTTCTTGAGGCCTCGTTTGAGTTTGCCGTCAAGGACACGAAGAACGGTCATCGCGTTGTCGGTGAGGTCTTCGTCTTTCATCTGTTGTGAACCTACTCGGACTTGGATTATGGGTTGATTGCGCATGCGAACAACCACGGTTTTGCGGTGTTTATTGATTAAGGTGGTTATGTCCGCGTTTGGAGGAACAGGGATGGGCATTTTGCCTCTTGGACCTAGGACCGGACCCAAGATTTTACCGACCAGGGGCATCAATGGTGCTTCGGCTATGAAGACATCACAGTCGTTGCCTAACTGGCGCAGTTCTTTCTTTTTACCGTTTAGATCGTCGAGTTCTGTGCGGTCAACGACGCGGTCAGCACCAAAGTTTTTTGCTTTGAGTGCGAATTCGCCTGAAGCAATAACGCAGATGCGGTTGGGTTTTAGCGTGTCGTGTGGAAGTTCAACAACTTCCTGAATTTTACCTTCAGGAGCCTTCATATCAATTTCTTGAATATCAAGTATTAGATCTATGGCCTGGTTGAACTTTTTCTCGCCAGCTTGAGATTTTGCCTGTTTAATTGCTTCAGTTATTGTCTTGTTGTCTAGGGGCATTTTTAAGCCTCGTGCCAATAGGGGATAAGAAACCCATTATAAAAATATTCGCCCAGCATCATCAGTCATTACTCAAATAGGCTTTCATAAGTGCCGTCGTCAATATCTTTTTGAACTTCACGGGGATCTTTACCATCAACAGTAACGCCTAAACTGACACAGGTACCAAGCACTTCTTTAGCAGCATTTTTTGTATCAGGTGCTAGAAGCTGAGGAGCTTTAATCTTGGCAATCTTGATCAATTGTTCCATGGTCAAGTCTCCAGCTTTAACTGTGTTTGGAGTGCCGGAACCTTTCTCAATTTTTAGTTCAGCGACTATTAGAGCTGATGCAGTGGGCGTACCAACGGTAACATCAAAGGTTTTATCTTCAGGATCAACACTGACCTTTACCGGAACTTTCATACCGGCATAATCTTTGGTAATTTCGTTTATTTTGTTGACAACAGCAACAATGTTGACTCCTAAGGGACCCAAGGCTGGACCCAACGGGGGACCTGCATTGGCTTGACCGCCGTTGACGATTAATTCTACAACTTTTTTATCTGCCATAGATTTTCACTTTATGCTTTTGCTTTTTCTACGAGTTTTACATAGTCTGAATGTACTGTGATGGGCAAAGTGAAGGTTGCCTCAAGTAATTCGAGGGTAACTTCACCTTTAGCTTTGTCGAGCCGAGTGATTTTAGCACGCATACCCTTGAAGGGTCCGCCGGTGATTTCAACCACATCATCTTCATTGAGATCTTCCATGACGGGTTTGCGGACGATGTAGCGTTCAATTTCGTTAAAGCTGATTAAGCCCGGAATTCGGCTTCGGACATGACGAATACCAGAGATGGCTTCTTCGACAAGATGAGGACCATCTGCTTCAATGAACACATAACCTTTGAGTGTATCTGGAACCAGAAGAGCCTTTATAGCAATATGAGTCATATCAACTTTTGAGGCAATTAAACGCGCCACGTTGCGTTCCTGTCCAGTGGTGGTTTTAATTGCAAAGATTTTTACTTGCGCGAGCCCTTCTTTTTTGTCCATATCAAGTCACTTTGTTTAAGCTGGGGGCACGTTGAGAAAAGACGCGATCAGTTTAATTACAAATCCAATTAAGCCAACTGCGCCAATACCTAACAGGCTGATTTTAATTGAGAGCCATAGCTCTTCACGTCCCGGTTTAACGGCTAACTTTAAGGTTCTTGCCGCTTGTTGAAGCCAAGATTTGATTCCCATTTTTTACCGCACCTTCAAGATTTCACTTAGATATAATAAACATTACTGTAATTTTTAAGTTTAAAAACTACCCGATATGACCTATTAAACATTCCCCCGTTGAGCCCCAAACATATAACCCAAGCCCGCCAAGTCAGCTTGTTAGCAGAAAAAAAATGTGTTACATATCAGGTGAACAGTTGTGAAGCCGCCAAGTATCTGCATGCCTAAGACGGAAATACAATCACACCTTTAACCTCAGGAAAACCATAAACCCTTAAGTTCCGCCACATACAAGAAAGAATTAAACGGGTGTAGTTATGTCTGAAGAAACAAAAAACCTCAGCAGTAGCTTGCAAAACCAAATTGACAAAGTCGAGCAAATAACAAACCGATCACCATTGCTACTACTTATCATAGGTATTATCGGCGGCGGCTTTTTTGGACTTTTCGTTGCACTGGGTTTTTCATGGCTTGGCGGAGGAATATTTGGAGCCTGCATAGGTTTAGGCAGCTACTATGTCCGGCAGACAAAAGAGGAATACAAAAAATTACTTGACCAAATACAACAGACCCTAAATGGCACAACAACAATCGCATAAAAAGGGTTGACAGCAATCAAAAAAAGAATAACCCAACTACCCCGACAATCCAGCAATTTTATCTATAGAAAGATACTTGCAGAGGAAAAAGAGTAGACAAACCTACCATCTAACCGATAAGCAATTTTCAAAATGCCAGAAAAAGGAACCTACTCAAGTTTTGTTATTAACCCCTAACTTCCTGTTTTAAGTAATATGGAGGTTTAGAGTGTCTAGTAGGTCGTTGGTTTTTTTGGTGACTTCACTTAGATGCCATATGTCGTTTATTTTGACTTTAAAGATGTATTTT
>NZ_WRFL01000042.1:0-23024 GCF_009778815.1 Candidatus Bathycorpusculum sp. | reverse complement strand
TAATTGTCTCAAAAATTATCCAACGCTCATCTTTGGTCAAGTTAACACTGTACTTTTTATTCATAACTAAGCACGTGTTAACATATACAATCAACACTTATTTATAATGCGGTCAAAGCAGTACACAATACGCCAAAACAACTCACCAAAATATATAACTTGATCAGCACCCATAGCTAGAATAGGTTTTTATTTTGTCTCAGGCTAATGCAACTATTCTTAAAAATCTCATGCTTACCCTCAAAACTAAATCATTAACTTCTGAGAACCACTACAAGAGGGAAACAAGAGAAGTCGACAACATGTTCATAGACTTATTGAGCGTCTTTCAACGCTACTACGACCATTCCCCAGAAAACGACAAACAAACCCTGCGCAGCATGCTTGACCTGATCATACTGCTCTCCGAACAAGTACATTCATCCCATCATCAAGCAGAAAACGCCATGGACGACTTTAAAATCTACATAACCGCTCTGGAGAGCAACTACAAAAACGTAGACATGGAATTTGAGAAAACCGTAGCACAACCAGCAGAACAAGAAGCAGAAGAAAAAGATAAAGCCGAAGAAGAACGCGCCAAAGCCATAGAAGAATACAGCAAACGTGCCCGACCCAAATTCTACGAATAACCTCTGCCGCGTTACTTCTTGCGCTCGATTAACTCGATAAGTGTCCCATCGGGGTCCTCAACAAACGCAATAATTGAATCCTCACCAAACATACGGGGTTCATCAGTAATGGTAACGTTTGCTTTTCGCATAGCCGCTAAAATCACATGAATATCATCCACTTCAAAACCTAAATGATCAAAAACCCGATTCTCATAATCAGCCTGCAAATACTGTTTCTGATCCCGATAAAAAGTCAACTCAAGCATACAACACCCCAACCGGGCAGGCGCTTGGAGAAACACAAGCTCAGCATTAGTTGCCTTGACCGCAACTCTGCGCACAACCTCCAACCCCAAAAAACGATGATAAAAATCAACCGAACGCTCAACATTACTGGTACGAACACTCACGTGAACAAAAACAGAACCCACATTTGCAGAAACCGCTTTGTTGTCTATATGAGAAGTTTTAGCTGAGCCTCTTTGTTCATCTAGGGCCTGATTAACAAGTGCATCAGCCCGTGCTATACAGGGATTACTCCGTCGCACATTAAAAAAACTAATTTTTTTAAACCCCACTCTAAGCTGATGCACCTGCCGCCAGAGCTTTTGAAGATCAAGATTTTTTACGCTATAAACACCATTTAACTGATTGACAACCAATTCACTATCAAGATAACAAACAACTTCCTCAGCACCATACTCAACAGCAAATTGAAGCGCCATCAGCAATGCAGCATACTCAGCTTTATTGTTAGTACTAACACCCAAAGTACGCGCATCAGTCCTCACCGTTACACCCGCCTCACTTAGAGCTATATAAGCCGCCGCCGCAGGCCCAGGATTACCGCGAGCACCACCATCAGAGTAGAGCACCAATTTTTGATCCATATAAACCCACAAACCCACATACATCAAGGGCTATTTAAAGGCTTAATGCATAAACGCGGTTAGGAACCTGTTACTGCCAATTCACAATCACATTCGTTTAAGAGTTAAAGAACATTTAATCAGATTAAACCGAGGCGTCTGTTTGACAAGCTCCGTAATAGGAACAACAAAACTAAATTCACATGAACTCCAACTGGCATTGCTAAGACATGAACATCAAAGAAGCTACTTTAAAGGATTTAGACGGGGCAAACTAGACATAATCGCTGAAATTTTGCTATTTTGCGAACAACATAAAACCAAAACCAGCATAATGTATAACACCAATCTCAACTACACCCAACTAAAAACACACATAAACACACTCACAACCCAAGGACTGCTAACTAAAAAACTCAACAAATACGCCACCACCGAAAAAGGTTACCGCTTTCTTGAACTATTTGCCCAATTAAACGATTTGCTCAACGAATTCACAAACTAACCACCAGACAAAAACATTTAGCCTAAACCAACACACAAAAATACATTCACCAAGCAAGCGAAGTCTTATGAGCGGCGTTCGGCGGCCTCAGAATCGATTATCTCAAGGAGCCTAACTACTCGTTTGCCCTTGAGGGTTTTTTCAGCTTTTGAAATTGAGTGTCTAGCGCAACAAATGGTATCTAAGATTATGCCTGTCTCTTCATCAACTATCACGGGGTAGACTCTACAACCCATGGGCCGATCAGCATATACACTGCATCGCATAGCTGGGGGGTCATAGAAAACGCAATATCCACCGCTGTTTTTCAACGTTGCATAGCCCTCTTTATCATAGCGCACAAACCTGCGCGGAGGGTGTCCTTTGTGTTCGAGGCGCTGGATGTCTTTTTTGGAAAGTAACATTTCGGTTTCAGTACAACATACGCCACAGTTTGAGCAACGCATAAGCCGTGAAGACCCAGAGCACTATTTGAGCCTTTAGCAAGTTTATGCAGAGATTTTTATAAGAGAGTTGTTGAGGGGTTTTGCATATGCAACTTCTTTTAAGGGTATACGATTACTTTTGCGGTTTGTCAAATGGTACTCAATTTGTTTACTGTTTTTACCCTCGCCTTTGTGCAAACGCGTAAGGTGAACATTAACAATTACAGCCCCATCTTTTAGATGTAAATTAACGTTTTTACCTATGTAGGATTTGGCACTGTTAATACTAAAACTCTGCATTACCATTCCTCATCTTGATCGGCGATTTGACTCCAACATTGCTGACAAATTGGCAGATTTTCACCTTTAACTTGAATGTAGAGTTTTATATCCTCACAGACACAAACATTATTCCAAGGATTTTTACACTGTTCCATACTAACCACAACAAACCCTTAGCAGATTTTACTTTTAAGACCCCCCACAAAACTACCTCCCCAAAGAGGGGAGAGGTCATTAAAAGTGAACCAAAACTACAAACACCGACATCCAACACACATTAAACGCACCCAACAACACCATACAAAAACCAACAGATATACCAAAGTAAACCAGATATTTTATGGCGATGCTTGTTTTTGTTGTTGTTTTTGTTAGAATTCTATGATTTGGGGTGTTATGGTTTCTTTGGTTATTCTAAGTAATCCAACAGAGGGTTTGCTTATGATTGAGGGAGGGACTGTGGGGCTACCGGGGTTGATGTAGAGGGTTTTGTTTTCCCAGGTAATGTTTGCAACATGGGTATGGCCGTAAACAAATACGTTAAAGCCGTTTTGTTTGGTGAGTTCTCGCATCGTAGTTAACCCAAAGTGGATATCGGGATCGTGCATAACACCGATTTTCCAATCGAAGAGTTTTAGTGAGTTGAGTTGCGGCAGTGTGTCTGTGACTGCTAGGCCGTCCATGTTGCCGTGTACGGCTAAAACGGGGGCTATTTGTTCGAGTTCATCTATCACTGATAGTTCCACTAAGTCGCCTGCGTGAATGATGTAGTCGACTTTTTCAAAAAGTTCAATCACTCGTTTTGGGAGATAGTGTGCTTTTTTGGGGATATGGGTGTCAGAGATTAGGCCAATGATTTTTGTGGTGTTATTTGGGGGTTCTTGCTGTTGGTTTACTGCGGGGATTTGTTGGGTGCTGTTGCTGATCATATTGATGCTTCTCGGTATCTATTAGCCAGGGTTGGAAAATAAAAGCGTTTATAGAAAGAGGGGGTTAGGTTAGAAATCGTTTGATGGTTTCATAAAAGATGCTGGTTCCCCAGACTAGGTTTTCTATGCTTAGACGTTCGTCGATACCGTGTATGCGTTTTTCGTATTGATCGTTGGGTTCTTCGGGACGTACGGGGTGGAATCCGTAGCAGATACTGCCGGTTTCTCTAAAGAAGCGTGAGTCGGTGCCGCCTGTTGTTAGGGTGGGAGTTATGCTGCAACCGGGGTCTGCTTCTTGGAGTACATTTTTGATTGTTTCATAGAGAGGGGTTTGTGTGGTGGACTGGTTGCCGTCGTGTATTTGGATGATTTCATAGCTGAGTTTTTGGTCGTCGTCAATGTCTTTTAACATTTGTTTGATTAAGTCAAGGGTGTTTGTTGTGCTTTGGCCGGGTAGGACGCGGCAGTCAAAGACGGCTTCGCATTGGGAGGGGATGATGTTTTCTTTTGTGCCGCCTTGGATTATTGTGGGGGTTAGGGTGGTTTTGATTCGGGGGCGGATTTCTTCTGCTAGGGCTTTGTCTTTTTGGGCGAGTTCGTTTAGGATTTGTTCGCTTTTTTGGGGGTTAGCTAGGAGTTGGTTTATGAGGTCTTTTAGTTGGGAATTTGTTTGGGTGATTTGAGTTAGGAACTCTTGGAGGGTATCAACATAGATGGTGGGGGGTTGGTAGGTTTCTAGTTTTGTGAGGACTTTGTTGATGCGTGTGATGGCGTTGTCGGCCATGTTGGGTGTTGAGCCGTGTCCGGGGGTGCCTTTGGCTGTTATTTTGAACCATAGGATGCCTTTTTCGGCGGTTTGGATGGGGTAGATGTTTTGTTTGTTTTGGGGGAATGCTGTTCCGCCGCCTTCGTTTAGTATGTAGGGGCACCAGATTTTGTTTTTGTGGTTGCGTAGCAGGTAACCTGCGCCTGCTTCGCCACCGCGTTCTTCATCGGCTGTTGCAGCTAAAACGACGTCGCCTTTTAGTGGAATGTTGTTTTGTTTGAGGAGTTTTAGGGTTATGACCTCGATGGCGGTCATGCCTTTCATGTCTATGGCGCCTCTGCCATAAACATAGCCGTCTTTGATGGTTCCTGCAAAGGGGTTGGTGGTCCATTCTTTTGGGTTGGCGGCGACGACGTCTAGGTGGGATAGGAGGAGGAGGTTGGGTTTTTCTCCGGTGCCTTTTAATCGGGTGATTAGGCTTCCTCTGCCGGGGGCGGATTCGAGGATTTCTGAGGTAAAGCCGTCTTTGGTTAGGTATTCTTTTATGTATTGGGCGGCTTGTGTTTCGTTTCCTGGGGGGTTGGTTGTGTTTATTTGGATTAGGTTGGAGAGGAAGGTTGTGATTTCTTCTTTGATGTTGGTTTGGATTTGGATGGGCATTTGTGGCGCCTGTGGGTTAGTGGGTTTTTTGTCTTAAAAAGCATCTGTTTTATCACTTAATTCATGCGACTTGTTATTTCTATTGATTAACTAGTGAATTCACCTAGCCAAAAACACAGCGCTGCCAACACTGATCATACAAATTAGGCACAAAAAATTATTCAGTCCAATAGATTAAACACATACTGAATCAGAACAACAAACCAGATAAGCATTTAAATTTTCGCAAAAGCTATCGCATCATTTATATATGGGTTGAAAAATGCATTTACATAACAAAAATTGTGAGTGAAATGCAAATGAAAGAGCTAAAACCTATAGACTACAAAATTCTGTTCGAACTCATGAAGGACTCACACAGAAGCGACAGACAACTAGCTAAAGCTTTAGGCGTTTCTCAGCCGACTGTGACCCGAAGACGAGCCATGTTAGAAGAAAACTATATCGAAGGATACACCGTTATTCCCAAATTCGGACAAATCGGATTTGAGATTACAGCCATAACCTTTCTGAAAAGCAAACTAAAATACCAAACAGGCGACGAAAAAACAAAAGCCATTCAAAAAATGAAAGAATGGTACATGAAACAAACAAACGTCATACTAGTCTCAGAAGGAAGAGGCATGGGCTGGGATGCAGTATGCATATCGCTACATGAAAACTTCGCCAGTTTTGCAGAATTCATACGAACACATGATTCTGAACTCTCAGATTGGGTGGTCGAAAGCCAAACCTTCAGCGCCGACCTCAAAGGCGGAATACTCATCAAACCATTCCACCTAAAATACCTCGCATCACTAAAATAAACAACAACCCCCCACTCTTTTCTACCCCAACTATCTTTTCTTTAACAACCAAACCAACAAACCACTATACAAACAACAAACAAACTAAAACACACCCCAAACAACAATTCAAACACAGACATAAACGATTCTAACCAATGCCACAAGCAAAAAGATACAGAACATTTGCCTTATACAAGCACATAACCAATTTTATGGAACATCAACATATCCAAAAATAGCCCGTTTCATCAACCATCAGCCTTACAAAAAGGTTAGATTAAGAAATCTTGCAATCGTAGTTGGTTGTTCCTTTTTGGCGGTATAACTATTTGCACCAAATTATCCATCATCACTTGGTATCTTTGGTCGACAATTAATTGAGCAAACTGCACCACCATTTGATCATATTTTTCTTCGTTTGCTAGTCGAAGCAGTTTTATGTATTTGGTTCTATCCGAGCCTAATAATAGACGGGAATATCCGCTTTTGTTTAACATATAATTTAGTATCTCCCGCCCTACGCGACCGTAGTTAGTCCAAAGCTCTACACAGATAAAACGAAGAACAATCACTACACCAGTTTTATCCAAAATACAAACAACATAGAAAACATCAACCTATTTTATGAACACGACTATACTGGAGAAATTAATTGTGGTGGGCCGGACCGGATTCGGACCGGCGACCTTCTGCACGTCAAGCAGATGTCCTAACCAGGCTAGACGACCGGCCCACACTTTAGCACCATCTCCTACTGCACCTAACTATATAGGCGCTTCGTTTCTAGATGCGCACTACTTCATTTCCCAGCCCCTATTAAACTCTTACGCCGCAATTTCAACATAGCAGTTTTAAGCACCCGCTACATAATCTATTGCCGGTAAGGGTTAATGGTAACAGACGAAGTAACACCTCTACTAAAGGAGTTCATCAGCAAAAACTCCGAGGCCGCCGATGTCCAATGGGACAGACGCATGAGCCCCAGGTTACTCTTTAACCCCTACTCTTCAAAAACCGAAGAACACAGCAACATCGCCCACTACTTTTTAATGGCCGCCGCAATCCTTGACGACACCGTAGTAGGATACCCCGAAAACGCCCGCATGCTGTTAGTCTATCTAAACAGAGCCTTTGGCAACAAACTCTTTGAAATAAAAAAACCCCACCTTTTTGAAGAAGTCATCATAAAAGCATACTTCCACCATGATCTAGGCCCAAACAAAAAAGCCGCCTCAGAGATCATAGCCTCCGTTAACACGTTTGTTAAATACAAAGCAGAACGCAACCTACTAAAATACGCCCAAAAATTCACCAAACCAAAAGACTTCCTCGACGACCTAGCCCAAAACATCCCCGCACTATCAGGCCCCCACAAAGACCGCGCATGGATCTATCTACGCTGGATGGTACGCCCACAACCCGACCTACAAATCTATAACCACCTCCACCCCCAAGACCTCTACGTACCACTAACCAAAGAAAACGCCAACGTCGCCGCCAGTCTAGGCATAATATCATCAGCCTCACCCGCCCTGTGGCGCGACGAACAAACCAGCGCCGAAGCCCGCCAAAAATTAACCAACTATGCCAAAACCCTCTTCCCCCAAGACCCCGCAAAAATCGACCACCCCTTCTTTTTACTGGGCAGATGGCTAAAACAAAAACCACTCAACCGCCACACACTCAAATCCGCACTAGAATTTTTAGAACAAATGAAAACAATCACAGGACAACCCCGAGCATACTACCAAAAAATGAGCAACTACAAAAGCGGCTGGGAAAAAAAAACCGCACTCACCCTGCTACAACTACACATCCCCTATGGGTATGAAACCATCAGTTTTCCCCTGCCAAACGAAATCTACACACCCGACTTTATCTTAGAAAAAACAGTCCAGGGCAGAAAAATCATCCTCGAACCCCACTTCGAAATGACCAAACGCCAAGCCCGCAAATACGCTCTCTTCAAACGCACCTACGGACACCAATTCCTGCTCATTTTACTTCTCAAAAATGACCTTATTCCACTCTATCACCAAAGAAGAATCCTAACCGATGATGTCGCCGACGATGTTTGGCCCATCGAATTTATCCAGCTCTTAGCAGAAAAAATCAAAAACGACACCTACGGACAATAACACCTAAAATAACAACAACAAACACCACCACTACAATTGACATGATCCTAGCTCTTCTGCAACATCCGGCAGATAAAACACACAAAGTGTTGCCGTAAAATAGAAATCCTGCAAATAACAGATGTTGATTATGACAAACACTAACAACCCGGGGCATTTATGGCTTGATGAGTTAAGCACTGTTGAGGCCGCAGAGGCCGCTATGCAGGGCAGAGTGGTTATTTTTCCAATCGGAAGTGTAGAAGAACACGGCAAACATTTACCTCTGGGTACAGATAGTGTGCAACCTGAATATGTTGCACTTGAGGCTGCACGTCAAACAGGCTGTTTAGTGGCGCCGCCTTTTCGTTATGGCATCGTAAATGCAGCACGCAATTTTCCAGGCAGCCTAACAATTCAATTCAACACCCTTTTTAATGTAGCCAAAGACATTCTCTCTGAATTATCCCGCAATGGGTTTAACCGCATAATTGTCCTTAGCGGTCATGCCGGTTCTTCACATATGGTGGCCCTCAGGCTTGCAGCACAAAAGGTCATCTATCAAAATGGAGAAGAAAACGGCAAACAACGCACACGCATTATGGTTTTATCCGACTATGATTTTGCAGAGGAACTATCCAGTGAGTTAGCAGACCCAAGAGATGGCCATGCAGGAACAATTGAAACCTCACGAGTTATGGCGATCCGACCGGATCTGATTAAATCAAAAGGCATACCAAGCAACTATGAAATGCCGCGCTTTGAAGTTGTCCTCCACCCAGAACAATACTTCCCAAGCGGCGTACTTGGCGACCCCACAGCAGCCACCAAAGAGAAAGGACAAAAAATCAACACCCATGTAATTGAACAACTGGTTAAACTTGTTCAAGAACTGGAAAAATAAAACCCAAAAAAACACACAGCACCATCTGCAAGAAACCAGCAGTTGAATCCGTTGACAGATGGTTAGGTTTATGGCGGGTCTTGTTATTTGGGACAATGAGTTAGGCATGGCAAATTGCTATTAATGCGGGGGTGTTTTTGTAGGTGATCATTATGTCGTTTGATCCCTTTAAGGCACGGGTTGTTTGGTTGATTCTTGATAGCAATCCTGAGGAGGCACTAAGATTGCTGGGTGAGAAATATCAGATTACTGTTCCACAGATCAAAGTGGGGTTGCCAAAAAAACTTAAACTCAAAGCCTATGGATGCTATACTGCAAAAAACCAAACTATATATGTGCGCGACAGCGACATATTTGTTAATCCAATGGTTATTTTGCATGAATTCTATCATCATCTGCGAAGCCGAGCAGTAGATAGAGTGCATCGGGGCACCGAGGACAAAGCCGATCAATTTGCCAAAGAATACATTTTAGAATATCAGACGGCGCTAAAAGAAAACCAAAAAAGTGAACTTTAGAAGTCCTCTTCTTCTTTGTATAAGTCTTCGTCGTAGAAGTCTTCGTCATCGCATGCTAGGGGTGCAGTTATTTCTATGGGTATTCTATTGGCATTTGAGTCATAGGCGGCTATACAGGTGTGACTTTCATAGGGGTAACCCACTATCATAAGAACCCGGCCGAAAAAATAGTTAAGATCGGTGTGGCTGGGAGAAATATTGCCCGATGGATGTGAATGTACTGTGCCAACCAGACTGAGGTCACCGGAGAACATGTAAGGATTGAAGTGTACTTCGCCCTCCCCATGAATGGCAAATGGAGCTAAAATCAAATCAGTGATCGATATGATGCCTTTGTTTTTGTTACCTCTAAGCAACAGAAAACTCTCGCGTGGATAGAGTTCCTTAGCGCCGGCATAAATAGCCTCCAATATGTTACTTGGAATCTGAATTGTTAGAGCTTGCGGCATAGCATCAAGTTGGAATGGCAAGTTAAGAAGTTTGCCCACAACTCACAGAACCCTTATGTAAAAACAGCACCATAAACAAAATTAGACAAAAAACCAGCAACCGCCGTGAGTTCAAGGGTGTATCTTGATTATATATAGACACGCCCACTATGTCGAGTTTAGGGTCATCGGTCTGTATCTTTTTTGTTGTATCCCCGGTTTTTTCTAAATATAAGCAAAGTTACCACGACCACTACTACTACTATCACCACTACTATTATTGCCAGCAAGATAATCAAAAAACCAAACCAAGCATCAAACTGTGCACCTGACGGATCAGATGAGGAGGGCCGGTTTTGGGATGACGATGAGCTAAGAGTTAACGATGGCGCAGAAGTTCCAGGAAGTACCGTAGTTGATTGCTCAATCATATTAAACATCACTATATCACACCAGCCGCTTGACTGACCCACAAAAATAGGCGCACCCTCACTATCTAAAGCATAACCAAAAATAGGCACGCCCTCACTATCCAAAATAGGTGCACCCTCACTATCCAAAATATAACTCTCACTATCCATAAGATAATAACCTATAAAGGCCTCAACCTGAAAATCAATCTGATCAACATCCGGAACCTGAACACTTGCACTCCCAAAAAAGTCACTTCCAATAAAACCCAAACTCATACCAACAGCCCCAACAGGAGAAGTTGGAGACTCTTGTCTGCTACATGGGAAAAGAGACTCTTTTGACCATACTTGGTCGAGGCTTTGCCAGACTGTATCTTGGTGATCTTTCCACCGAAGATTAAAAAACAGGTTTACCATTTGCCCCTCAGAATTAGTATAGGGCATAAAGATCTGCATAGGCGCCATTCTTACCCATAACGATTTTTCGTATACGGTGTAGCCGTCTTTTATCAGGATAGTTTTTCCAGTTGATGGGTTGACCTCATATACGGGCGGAACATATTTTGGCCAGGGTCCCTGAAGCGTTACATCACAAGTTGGCAGAGAGGGCACAGGCATTTCTGCTTGTGCAGACATAGGCGGAATTAACATAATTAAAGTTACCAGTGCCATACTGATAATAATGGCTAAAGCAAAAAACTTGTTAATGTAACTCATATTAAATAATAATTGGATCACATTAAAAAGTTTTGTGTTAGCCATATATCTGTTATAAGGACACAGTACGCGACTCTAATCAAGCCTTTTTGAGTTCATCCTGAAAATTCAACTCTTTCTTTTTGTTTTAAAAACTCAGCTGTTTTGAGGGGTGTTATCCAGTTATGACGACAACCATTGTACTAATGGAGGCGATAAACAACCCTGCGGCGGCAGTATTGATTTAGTCAGGTTGATGAAACTGGTTGTTTGGATGAGCGAGTTTAGTTTTTTGGTCATGTTGGATCGGCTTATTTATGGTTAATATAGAATTCATCTGGTTGACTCGGTAAACATTTAAGATACACAAAGAATAGAGTGTTGCGCTATGGTGCCGAGATGGCAGAGTGGTTAACGCGCGGGCCTTGAGAGCCCGTGGATCTTCCGGTCCGCATGGGTTCGAATCCCATTCTCGGCGCCTCCTTCTGCTTATACAATTACAATGAATTTTCTCTCCAAACCAATTTTATCTCAACCTAAGAGCAAAGAATACGAAAACACAGTAAAGCTACTATAGAGCAAAGAAGATAAAACAATGAGCACCTGCAACCGATATGGGTAGTTTGGAACTGATTTTTAGATGGGTTATTAGCTGGGTTTGAACTGGGTGGGCGAGTGGGTTTAGATAAACGCAACCTTTAACAAACAAATAACATCATTATGTGTGTCTTGCCGAAAATGAGCACCCATAACGACGGACTTGACAGAGGGCACGCAAGAAACATAAATCTTGCACCTATGACCGATCGAGTTCTACCCAATTATGGAACAGGTGAGATACGGGCGTAAATTCCCGCGCCGAGAGAGCTTCACCAAGCTTAAAGCGACGCTTAGCTGTGAGGTGAAGTGTTAGGTTACGTCGGGAGACATCAGCCCGCGAAAAATAATAATAAGTTAGCCTCTAAATTTAAGTTAAAGAAGAGTCATTAACGTTAACTTAGGATGCTGGTATAAGTGGATATAGAGAAAAAGATTGAGCTTATTTGCAGACCGCCCGCTGAGGAACTGGTAACAACTGAGGATCTTCGAGCACTCCTAGAAGCTGAAGAGCACCCTATTGCCTATAACGGCTGGGAACCTTCAGGACTTGCGCACCTAGGCACAGGAGTTATCTGCGCTTATAAAATGAAAGACTTTGCCGAAGCCGGCATCCACTTCAAAGCATATCTGTCCACATGGCACGCATGGCTTAACAATAAACTAGGCGGAGATCGGGAGCTTATTCACAAAGCCGCAGATCTGTTCCGTCACAGCTGGCTTGCCCTAGGCGTTCCCGGCGACAAGGTGGAATTTATCTACAGTGATGAATTATACCAAGACATTGATTACTGGGAAAAAATGATAGTAATTAGTAAAAATCTCACACTTGCTCGCACCACCCGTACCCTTGAGATAGCGGGACGCAAAGAAGGCGAAGCCCACTACGTCAGCGACTACATCTACACCCCTATGCAGGTTGCAGATATATTTCACATGAAGGTAAAAATCTGTCAGTTGGGTATGGATCAGCGTAAAGCTAACATGGTCAGCAGAGAAATTGGCGAAAAGCTAGGTTTTTGGAAACCTGTCTGTGTTCATCATCATCTTCTACAGGGGCTAGAGAAACCCTCCGTTTGGCCGATTCCAGAAGGCCAAGAACGTGAAGCGTTGGCATCCGCTAAAATGTCAAAGAGTAAACCCAAAACCTGCATATACATCTATGACTCGCCCCAAGAAATCAAAGAAAAAATGTCACGCGCTTTCTGCCCGGAGGGCATAGTCAAATACAACCCCGTTATGGATATTGCTAAATACATCATCTTCCGAGAGAAATCAGTATTTACCATTGAGCGGCCTGCGAAATTTGGCGGCAACATAGACTTTGAGAGCTATGAAGACTTGGCCAACAGCTACATCGAGGGTAAACTGCACCCCATGGATCTTAAAAACGGTGTTGCCGCAGAACTGTCAGAGATTTTAGAACCGGTACGCCGCTACTTTGCCAACCACAAAGACGCCATGGACTGTCTTGAGACAATACAAAAAGCGCAGATAACAAGATAGAGGCTTGCTGTCTACGCAACTCAAAACTCGTCTTGAAAAAATCGATGATGTCTTAGCTAAATTAGTGGAGCAGGCCAAAAGCGGTAAGCCGATGGTTGTTGAGGGGAAAAAAGATGCCCAAGCGCTATTGGAATTAGGCGTTGGGGGCAGGGTGTTAACGGTTAAAACGGGTGGAAAATCTTTTTTGCAAGCTACCGCCGAAATTGAATCGTTGGGTACCTCAGAGGTTATTTTATTGCTAGATTTTGACCGCCGAGGACGAGAGGGCACAAAACGACTGCAACAAAACCTTGAACGCACAAACACCAAAGTAAATGTACAGGTTTGGCGTGAGCTGGCGTCGTTGGTTAGCCGTGATGTTCAGTGCATAGAGGGACTACCCACTTATTTGGCAACCATCCAACAAAAACAGGCAGGATAAACTACTAAGTAATATTGTCTGCTAACAAAGATAGATGAAGTGTAAATATATTTTGAGCAACCATCAACAGGTAGTTGGCGATTAGTCATCGGCGGTTGGGGGATAGTTTTTTGGTGTTTGGTTTACTTTTTATTAAAAGTTTGATGAGCAGTATTGAGAAGGCAAGCCAGAAAAGTCCAAGCATGCATCCGCCTAAAACATCGCTAAACCAGTGAACGTTTAGATATAGTCTATCAAACCCCACCACGGAGGGGATTATGGCTGCTGAGATGATTAGTAAGGTGCGGGGTTTGGTGGTTTTCCAGTGTTGCCAAGCGAAATAAGCCAGTACACCGCAGAAGACTATGCTTCCAGCGGTATGGCCGCTTGGAAAAGAGTAACCGGTATCGATGATTACCCCATTTAGGGGTCTAGGAGACTGAACTAGGGTTTTAAAGAGGGCTACAAAGGCGGCATTGCCGCCCATAGCAACTAGGAGTAATAGGCTGTGGGGTCGGTGATTTTTGTAGAAGAGATATCCGGCAATAGCTAAGCTGAGAATGAGTAGGCTGTAGGTATCAAAGCCATACGAGATTGCAATAGCTATGGGGGTTGCCCAGTCTGAGTGGATTGTGGGTACCCAGCTGTTAATAGTTAGATCAAAGCTCAGCAGATGGGGTCTAAGAAGCAAAACCCCTAGAAAAGTGATAAGGAAAGCTAAACTTAGGGCTAAATATTGTCGGTTAGCAGTTATTGATTTGAGTGTAGGTACAGAGAGTGTTGTCACTTAGATACCTGCCAGTTCCATGGTGACATAAAATAAAAGGTATGCTATGTATTTGTCAGAAATTACTTGAACTGAAGGTAACATTCTAACAGATTATTTGGGCTAGCAAAAAAAGGTTAGGCGGCGATTTGGTTTTGGAATATTTGTCCGGCAGGGTTTAGTTGATAGTTGGGAACTCCGCCATTTACTAGACCCCATTGGGTGCCTGTTCGCCAAGGTGCCCAGGCCCAGGCTGCGTAGCCGATGTTGTTTTGATTGAGAACTGTTAGGGTGTTGTTGTACCATTCATATTCGTTGTTTTGGTTGGTGGCCCAAAGATTGCAACCGATTTCGCTTATCCAGAGGGGTTTGTCAAAGCTTAGAACGCCTGTTTGGGTTAGTGCAAAGGTTGCGTCTGCTAAACTGTGGGGCATGCCATCAGTTGTGGGCCAGTTGTAGAATTTGTTTCGGTATAGGTGTGTACCATAGACTAGGTTGCCTGTGGGGTCAAATAGTGTGTGGGTATCTACCCAGTTTAGACCCCAAATTGAGCCTTGTTGGTACCAAGTATAGTCCATGGCTAAGCCATAGTTCCACTGGATAACAATCAGGTTTGTGGCACCTATTGCTCGGAGGGCATTGATGCATTGTTGGGTGGTTCTAAACCAGTTTGCTTCTGCGAAGGGGTCGCCTCTTGCGTTGGGTTCATTCCAGAATTCAAAGAGGACGTTTGGATGGATCTTTAGAGTGTTGGCAACATCAATCCATAGTGCAATGAAGTCTTGGGGGTTGTTTATGAGACCGTTTCCATCGGCCCAGGGTAAGACACCATCGGGCATGCCGCTTGTGGGAGTAGCTTGCCAAAAGGTAAAGTCTACATATATTCCGCGCTCGGCGGCTTGGGTTATAAAGTAGGAAATGTGATTCTGAAAATCATCAGTGTTATCTATCCACCACTGAGCGGTTGTGGTAACGCGTATGATGTTGACGCCTATGCGTTGGAGAGCGTCTAGATTGGAATTTATAGCGGTGGGGCTCCAGGTGTTCCATAGTATGTTGCCGTCGGATGTCATCCAGCTACCGTTGGGACCATCGATAAAGTAGGTGTAGTCAACGCCATGCAGGGTTATGTTTTTGTTGCTTGCGGTTTGGATTTGGCGTCCAACTACATGGAGGGGCTCTATGGTTGGAGAGAGGGATTGTTGTTTGAAGGTGGCGCTTAGGGTGTGGTTGGTTTGTATGTTTGTAAAGCTGTAGGTGGTTATTGGGCCTTGATTTTGGCCATCAACGATAACTTGGTTGATTGTGTATCCGGGGTTGGGAGTTATAGTAAAGATTTGACTGCTCCCCGCAGGGATTTGTATTTGATTTGAGGGGGTTATAGAGCCTCCTGGACCGGCTAGGGTTGAGATTGTGTAGGTTGGGGGGCCGATGTAGGTGTCGGCGACAACTATGTTGTCGAGATAGACCATTGAGACATGGTTTGCGGAGCCTAGGTTGATTTTGTTGATGGAGGTTCCGGTGTTTATGTTTGTGTTATCAATTACCAATTGTCCATCCACCCATAGTTTTGACCAGCCGGCAACAGCATGGGCATAGACAGCTATCTCGATTAGATGCCAGGTGCCCAGAGTTGCGGTGTTGGTAGAGACGGTTGTGATTTCGGTGCCTGTGCGGTCTTTGTGGCTAAGGGCATAGTTTAGGGTACCGTCGTTGTTTTTGATGCCAAATCGACTGTTTATTGTGGGGCCGTTTAGTAATTCTATAATTGATGCCGCGCCGCCATTTGGGACCAGTTGGAGGTCTATCCAAAGGTATGCTTGCATATAGACAACCGTTCTACTACTGGGCAAGTCTTTGTAGAGCATTGCTTGGCCGCCCTCGGAGTATACTAGGCTGCGTGCTGAGTAGGTACCAGTGTGGGCTTTTGTTGTTGAGGGGGATATGGTTCCGCCTGAACTTAGAGTTCCACTCCAGGCGTTAAATGAGCCGCTTTCAAAGCCATCGCTAAATGTCAGGGGTCTAAATGAGGCTGTGATAATATGGTTGGTTTGTATATTTGTGAATGTGTAGCTGGTTGGGGTGCCTTGGTTTTGGCCATCGATTGTTACTTGAGAGAGTAAATAGCCTGGATTGGGGGAGATAGTAAATGTTTGGCTTGCTCCAGCAGTGATTTGTGTTGTACCTGGGCTAATAGTGCCTCCTGGGCCAGCTAGGGTTGAGATAGCATAGGTGGTTTTAGCGTTGCTATTAACTTGCACGTAATCAAGCCATACTTGGATGGTTGCCCAAGCGTAATTTTCTGCAATCCCCTCAATGAGGGTGAGGTGGTTGCTGTTTTGGAATGCAGAATAAGTGTTGTAGTTGTAGGTTAGTTTGGTCTGTCCGTCAATGATTAGTTTGAGTTGTTGGTTGGGGTTATCTAATTCGAGGGTTACCTCGTAGTAGGTGTTGGCTTGTATGGTTGTTGTGTCATAGATGGTTATGTAGTTTGGCCATTCGCCAATCCATAGTCCGAAATGTTGGGAGCCATCAACAAATGCGTAGACGGTTGCGGCTTTGGGGTTGGAGGAGTCAAATAGTTTGGTGAAAATTATAGCGGAATTGCCTTGACCGGTAGTGGGTATGGTGTTGAAGCGTATTTTGGAGGATACCGAAAACACCTCAGTGCGCTTTATGGGCAATTGGTCCTTTATCACATAGCAACCAGCGCCATTACCGCCTGTTACAGTAAATTGTGCAACACCATTTGAGATCGTTGGATTTGCATAGGTTGAACTCCAAGCACTAAAAGTTCCACCCAAAAAATCATCAGTAAACACTGAGTATGCATTCACAGGGAACAAAAAAGTAAACATGGAAAATAGCAACAAAAATACAAAGAAGATACAGGTTGTTTTTTTGAGTGATTTTAGCATTTTTTCACCAAAAAATATTACTTTTAAAAGCTACAAGGAACTAACCCCTATAAGAGTTATAAAGATATCTACAATTATGTACTAACACCACAGCTAAATTAATTACCTACCGTAGGCTACAATATCACCTCTAGGTTCTCAGACTACTCGATACTGTGTTAAAAGATCCAATGAAAAATCGAAGTATTTTCATCTTTGTCAGATAAAATAACAGCATCACTTGTCTTAACAGCGACAGTGTTATGCATTCACCACCATGAAATCGTATTTTTGAGTTTCACAAGGGTTAGATCCAAACTGCCACTAGAAAAATAATAACAAATATAAAAAAATGCTGACACGCATCTCAACTTAACACCGCAGGTGCACGGTCAAATTAGTAAAGAAAGGGTTATTGTGTGTTGGATGTGGGGGTAGAGGTGTTAGGTTCCTCTGTGTTGGATGTGTTGTCCTTTTTGTGTTTGAAAGTAAAGATTAGGGCTATGATTTGCACTGCAAGGATAATCACGTTTACGATTGTCCAACTATCCACTAAACCCATTGGGCGACTAAGATCCTCCGTAAACAAAAACACAATAATACCTGCAATCCCCAAAATGACACTAAGGACAAACCACAAAAGACGTCGCTGCTTCTGTTTCTCCACTTCAGTTTCCTCTATGCTTTGATTATCGGCATACTTAGCATTCTTAGTCTCCGTTTGCTTAGTCTGAGACTTTGTATGTTTCTGGCTACACTGCAACAACACGCCTATAGTTAGTAAAATTGCCAATATGACCCCAACAACACTCAAGATTAGATTTACAAGCGCCCAAACCGGTACCTCATCCACATTCTCCCCAGGAGGTGAGACAGTTGGACTCGGAGACGGCGACAAAGTTGGTACAGGTGTTGGTGTGGGGGAGGGAGTTGAAGTTGGTGGACGGGTTGGAGTAGGTGAGGGAGTTGAAGTTGGTGGACGGGTTGGGGTGGATGTGGGTGATGATGTTGGGGTAGCTGTTGGGTTAGGTGAGGGAGTTGGGGTAGTTTCTGGTTTCCATTGTGCCACATAGGTGGCATCACCCTCAACAGTAGACGATTGATTGGGTGCCCAGCCGATAAAGCTCCAGCCGGGTTGACCAGTTACCACAGGTGCCTCAGGTGTCAAATCCCCCAAAGCACACACAAAACTAACCGCCTCAAAAGTACCATACTCACCAGGCAAATACGATATCGTATAGGTCAAAGAAGGCGAACCCTCCTCAAGCCATACTGCAAATAGTGTAACATCGCCTGTGAGACTAAGATAGGCCGTTGAGCCAGCGGCAAAATCGGGTGTTTTAGCATCTGAGATGTAGGCCCAGCCTTGGAAAACATAGTCCGCTCGAACCATACTGCCCTGAGCCGCTACCAGAACCGAATGGCCCGCCGGATAATAACCACCCAAAGGCACCTCTCCGCCTGTATATCCATTACCATCATAGCGCACAGTGTAAAATATTGGTTCTACACCACCGCCTCCAGTCCACTGGGCCACATAGGTCACATTACCCGATACGGTAGCAGACCAAGCTGGAAGCCAGCCTGTAAATATCCAGCCCAATGTGTGATCAACCGTATAGTCCGCGCCTGAGGCGGTGCCGAATATGGGTGTAGAATCGCCAAAGGCTAAGCCTGAGTAGGTTTCATCCCCAGGTTGCCAAGTGCCCTGCTCCCCGGGGTCATAGATCACTATGCAACTAGCTGTGTAGCTGATGTCATAGTTATTTATACCAAAGCGTTGACCACTTGACCACAACCCATCCATAACCTTAACTTGATTACGATACACTTCAGTCTCATGTACACTTAACTCGGATAGAGAAACAAGAACGCTAGCCGCATTATCCTTAAACACCACTCCACTCTCGACATAGAGCTTCTGCCCAAGAGCATCAATATCACCAATGTTAGTAATCCAAATCCCCCCACCATTATTGCCCGCTACATTGTTTGAAACAGCTCCAGCCAGCAACTCAAAAAAACCAGTAGAACCCACATACACACCCCCACCATTAAACTCAGCAGTGTTGTTACCAATCACACCCGCCCTCATAAGGAGATCACGAGTTGTGTATATGCCTCCTCCGCTACTAGCAGAGTTATTAGCAATGGTACCACCATTTATTGTAACAGCATCAGGGAGTGCACTAGTGGTGTATATGCCGCCGCCATAGAGAGCAGAATTATTAGAGATAACCACCGCACCACTCAAGAATAGAAGACCGTTATTGGTGTTTTGCACTCCACCGCCATAAGAAGCAGCTGAATTACCCGAGATTTTCGCATTATCGGAGAGGCTGACAAGTGAAGGCGCAGAAGTAGTGTAGTAGTTCCAGTTATACACCCCACCACCATATAAGTATGCATCGTTGTCTAAGAGGGCTGCATTGCCAGACATATTGAGTGTACAGTTGTGATCGTTGTACACCCCGCCACCCCAGGTGGCAAAATTGTTTGAAATGATTGCGTGGTCAAACATGTTAAATGTGCCATCGACATAATTGTGCACACCACCGCCCCGACCCTGAGTATGGTCGGGGGTAGTGGCGCTATTGCCTGAAATTATTGCCTGTCCAAACATGTTAAAGGTGGCGTGATCATCATTGTATACACCGCCACCACCAAAACGCGCTGTATTATTAGCAATGATTGTATCACCCGACATATCAAAAAAAGCATGACCAAGGGCGCTACTTCCATTGTTTGAGACCCCACCACCATATGATTGGGCGGTATTGTCCGAGATTTCTCCACCCAACATATTGAATATATGATAATTTAACACTCCTCCAGCACCATTGGCAGAATTACCAGAAATTTTTCCAGCATACATAGTAAATTCATCGCTATTACGCACTCCACCTCCACCACCACTAGCAGAGTTACCTGAAATCTCACCACCAAACATGTTAAACACAGCATGATTATTCACTCCAGCGCCATCATAACCGGAATTATCGGAAATTACTGCATTACCAAACATGTTAAAAATGGCACCACCACCATTAAACACACCACCACCATCATGTGCAGTATTGCCTGAGATGCAAACTATTTCAGAAGAAGAACTCGCACCTAGGTCAAATGTGCCGCCATCATTATATACCCCTGCACCAAAAGAGGCCTTGTTACCCAATATAGCCGCATTGCTTGAGATAGTAAAGGTGCCGTGATCATTATACACTCCTCCGCCGTCATAAGCAGAATTACTCTCACCAATATTGGTACCTCCGATTATGCCTCCAGCCATATTGAAAATGGCATCAGTACCGGCATTATATACACCTCCGCCACGATCATTATGAGTAGTGCCAGAAACCGTATTGCCAGAAATCACACCATCAAACATTTCAAAGAAACCCAAGTTGTATACACCACCACCCTGATGAGCAGTGTTACCAGAAATCACACCACCCTCCATGACAAAGTCGTAGTAGATATTGTACACACCACCACCATCAGCATATGCCACATTGCCTGTTAGGATTGCATTGTCAAACATGTTAAAATCACCGCCCCAGTTGCACACACCACCACCATGCTCGGCAGTGTTACCAGAAATCACACCACCCTCCAGGTTAAAAGTGAGTGAATACCCAACGTAAACACCACCACCATAGTAAGCATGATTATCAGAAATCTGACCAGCAATCATAGTGAACACCCCAGCATCACATGCTACACCTCCACCTAGAAAGTCTGCAGTGTTGTGGGCAATTACGCCTCCACTCAGGGTAAAATCACTAAAACCACCACCATCACAGACACCTCCGCCAATGTCGATGGCTAGGTTGCCTTCTGCAACGGTGGCACCGCCAATAATACCCCCAGACATCTTAAAAATACCCAAGTTAAACACCCCGCCGCCATCATACGCCTTATTTTTAGAAAAAATGCCATCTAGGAGGACAAAGGTGCTATACGCATCGTTGTAGACTCCCCCGCCAGCACCATTAACGGCAATATTTTCTAAGAAAGCACCGTTGGTCAAGGTGAAGGTACTATAAACGCCGCTAAAAACTCCTGCGCCATTTACCGCTTGGTTTCTATAAAACGTTCCATTATTTATCACAAGGGTGCCCAAATTAGCAACTCCGCCTCCGGCACCTGCGGCAGTATTTTCAGAGAAAGTACCACCATTTATAGTAAAGCTGCGTATGCTATACAATCCGCCGCCATTATATGCCGAATTTCCACTGATCGTACCTCCATTCATGGTAAAGGTACCCCAATTATAAACACCACCGCCCAATTGATCATCAGTAATAGTATCACCAGTGTAGATGTCGTTTCCTGTAATCTCCCCACTACTTAAGATAAGAGCAGCACTAGAACCAACATACACCCCTCTACCTTTGTCATCACTATTATGTGTAACAATAATACCATCAAGTACCAGGGTACTACCAGATTGGACAGTAAGGGTGCCTAAGGCATTTACTCCAATTAGTTTTCTAGGCGTATCATCATCATTTATCAACACGATATGTGTATTTGTAGGTATGGCAAGTGTAGAAGTTGTTAGCTGAATATCAGCGCCTAATGCAATAACATATTGATTTGGCGCTATACCTAAAGCAACATTAACAGCAGCTCTGAGATCTAACTCATTATAGACAATATCATCAGGAGTGTATGCTGAGACAAAAGGGGAATCCCCGTTAAATGTTGCTGTATAAACAATAGAGAAAATCAGCAACATAACAAATAATAGCAATGTCATTAACTTAATGTGTACAAGTGTTTGAGGTTCTTGTTTGATAACGGCTGTATGGGGTAAATATTTGGTTAGGAACAGTTGTGCCTGTTAATTATTTTGTGTTTTTTCCGTGTTATAGCATCATTGTTTGAAATAAGAATAACATAATCGTAACGGGGTTAGGCGAACCGTAGCATACGCTCCATTTCACAAAATTTCACGCTCTGAACTTTAGTAACAACGTTTCCGAGTATTACAGTACTTACCCGCAAAATTGCCCTTATTACGCACAAAAGACCGATCCGGTCGAACCGGCAAAACCTGCATCTTTAACATCTCAATCATAGCTAAAAAACGCTCCCGCTTCCTCACCCCATTAGTCTCCAATAAAACCCCCACCAACTCATCCTTTAAAACCCCAATCGCAAACCCCCGATTAACAACCATCCGATGCTTAGAAACCTTCTTTTGTGCATCATAAAGCACCTGAGCATCATAAATCATATCCTGAGCCAAATTAAACAAAAAAACACACGCCAACACATCCTGCACAATTAGAACAGGCTTAGTTCCAGTAAAATTCTCCACCTCCAACTGATTCTTCAGCATATCAAACGCCGTCTCCACTTCCCAACGCAACCTATACACCTCAGCTATCTCAGTGGCACTAAACGACTCATCCAAATTAGTAACCACACTAACAGTCGAACCATCAGGCCGAGCAACATTTACCACCCGCAGCATCACCGTTTTAGTCTGTTCCAAGAGGGGGTAGATTGGATTTTTTTTATGACGCACTAAACGGGGCGGGGTGAGTGCTATGGTGAGTTGTTGATCATTGGTTTGCATTTGGGAGCGTTCGTCTTTAAAGTCGTGTGATTTGAGCCGGATGACAAATTTCTGATCGGAGGCGATCCAGGGAACAAAGAGGGCAAGGGAGGGATAGGCACGGTCTAGAGTTATGATTGTGGGTATGTTGTCTACTGTGGTTGGGGTTTTTTGGTGGTGAATTTGGGTTTGGGCGATTTCGTTAAATTTCACTCGGTTTATGGTGAGGTGTAGGATTGTTTTGTTGAGTATGTCGTAGCGGCAGGAGAGGCCTAGGGCTGCTTGGGGTTTGGTGCCGTGGTTTGTGCTGTTACCGTATTGTTTTAGGGTTTCTTTTGTGGTGGGTAGGTTTAGGTTTGTGCCATCGTCAGCTAG
>NZ_WRFL01000041.1:0-23362 GCF_009778815.1 Candidatus Bathycorpusculum sp. | reverse complement strand
TATTATAGATCGCCCGAGCATGATGGAGTATACCAAAAAAACATAGGCGTCAAAGTGGTTTGGAGTGCTCCTTTTACTCAGGGCTACAACAATTATGACATAAGCTACACAAACGGTAAACCCGTTAAACTCTACACCGTAACCGTAAACGACAGTTATGCAAAAACATCAGGCGCAGGCAGTTACCTCCCAGGCATAGACGTTATAATTATGCCGGGAATTCGAATAGGCTACACCTTTACCGGATGGACAATAAACGAAGGCAACATAACCCTCAAACCAGCAACAATTGTTTCTGCCGCATTAATGTTTGTAGATGACGCAGTTTTTACTATGCCTGAAAACAATGTTGTTGTCACAGTAAACTGGAAAAATACTACCGAAATACTTGTTGGAACTGAGAATGAACTTAGGGAAGCCGTTAAAAATGCTATAAGCCACACCACCATCATATTTACCGCAGACATCCCCCTTACAAGCACACCACTCAGCATTACGATCGGCAAAAACATCACCCTGACAAGCCTAGAACCTCTTTCTTATAACCTTGCAACAATTGATGAAAAAATTGCGATACCAATAGATCGCATCCAATCTGGAATAATTGCTTCACCCATAGACAGTACACAGCCTATTATGTTGCCGCCTAACATCCGGCCTCATAGATGGTTTAAGCTGATTGGCGAAAACACCGTAGAAACCATCACAGTTGAAACTGGCGGAGAGTTAGAGCTGGCAGGCATCATTGTAACTCACAAAGACAACGCCGCCGGCGGTAACGGAGTAATTGTTCAAACAAACAGCAAGCTTTCCTTGTTGGATGGTGAAATCGTTGGCAATACAGGAAGTCCTGATATCGAGTATATTGGATACCAAGTGGGTGGCGGCGTGAAAAACTATGGCCATTTCAGCATGATAGGTGGCACGATCACAGATAACACAACTAATGATTGGGGAGGCGGCGTATTCAACAGTGGTGCATTTGAAATGTTAGGCGGTACAATCACAGGTAACACAACTAAAGGTTGTGGAGGCGGTGTACACAACGCACGGAACAGCAAATTTACCATGTCTGAGGGCGAGATTTCCAACAATACAGCTAACTCTGGTGGCGGTGTATACAATCAAGGCATTTTTACCATGGAGAACGGCATAATTTTACACAACACTGCAACATCTGGCGGCGGTGGTGTACACAATGATGGTAACACCTACACCAACAAATTTACGATGTTAGGCGGGAAAATTTTCAACAATAACGTGACATATTATGGCGGCGGTATATACAACAACCGAAGCGGTCATATAACCATAGCGGGGGGCGAAAGTTCATACAACAAAGCACTCCGAGGCGGCGGCATATACAACGACAGCGGAAACTGTAGTTTATCGGGCGGCACAATATCATACAACAACGCCACAGATTCTGGCGGAGGCATATACCACGATTTTGGCAAATGTGATTTAGCAGGCATCTCAATTTCAAATAACAGTGCAAACGCAAACGGTGGAGGCATACACAACACCGGCAATGGCGATTTCACCATAAAGGACAGCATAATTTCAAACAACACCGCATGCTATGGTGGTGGCATGTACACCAATGGCGATTTCACCATGATGATGTCTAAAGGTGCAATTTCAAACAACACCGCATGCTATGGCGGCGGCATATACAACAACTATGGCAGTTTTACTATGTCTAAGGGTACAATCTCAAACAACAATGCAAGTTCAAGCGGTGGAGGCATATACAACAACCGCGGCTGCAACATCAACATAACTATCGGCACCATTTCCTACAACACCGCAATATATGGCGGCGGCATACACAACACCGGTACAATCACCCTGACTAACGGTACAATCACCAACAACAAAGCCGAAAAAGGCGGAGGCATAATCAACGCACACAAAAGTATCTTCACCATGGATAATGGAGAAATTTCCTACAACACCGCAACTGTTGCTGGTGGCGTAATCAACAACGGCGAATTCACCCTGTCTCACGGCGAAATCAACAACAACAAAGCTACAGACACCGGTGGCGTATACAACAACGGCACATTCACCATGCATGATGGAGAAATTTCCTACAACAACGACCGTGGTGTACAAAACTGGGGGAACTTTACTATATATGCTGGTGCAATCTCAAACAACACTACAACCGGTGTTGGCGGCGGTGTGCTTAATTTCTATGGGGCCAACTTTACTATGAGCGGAGGCACAATTTCCTACAACACCGCAAAAGGTAACGGCGGGGGCATATTCAGTAGGCAAGCCACTATCAATTTATCAGGCAAAAGCGAAATCACCAACAACACAGCCGCTTATGGTGGCGGCATAGCCAATTATTGGGGCAAAGTTACTATGACGTCTGACAGCGAAATCACCAACAACACAGCCAAAGCTGGCGGGGGCATATTCAATCTTGACAACGATGACAACAAAAACGAAGTCTTTGTTATGTCTGGTGGAAAAATTTCAGGCAACACCGCATATCAAATCGCTGGGGGCATATGGCACCGCGGAGGAGTTTTCACCTTAGAGGACGGCATAATCTCAAACAACACAGCCAACACCTCTGGCGGGGGCATATATCTTCAAAGTGGCATTGCAAAACTAAAAAGCGGTACAATCTCAAACAACACAGTCAATGGCAACGGCGGCGGAGTTGGGGTTATTTATGAAAACTTGAACAATCTCTATGTTGAAAATGCAGTAGTGTTTTCAGACAACAGCGCATCTAAAGCATACTATATAGACCCCCAAGATTTGGACTTATACAACTCACATATAGGCAACCAAGTCACATGGACCAAGCCTTTCACCCAAGGCTACAACAACTATGACATAGAATACACAAAAGGCCCAAAAATAGAACTCTATGCTGTAACTGTAAAGGACAGCTACACAAAAACATCAGGCGCAGGTAACTACCTCCCAGACCAAAATGTCAATATTGACGCTGGAATGCGATCAGACTGCACTTTCACGGAATGGACTATTAACGAGGGCAACATACAACTACCAAACATCACCCCAGCAGTATTCATTATGCCTGCCCGCAAGGTTGTTGTTACAGCAAACTGGAGCGATAAGCCGCGTATACTGTGACTGTAACGATAGCTATACCCGAATATCGGGTACAGATAGTTACCCCAAAGGCTCAAAGGCTCTTATTATTGCGGACTAGATCCGACTACCTCTTTCCCCGCTTGGACCGTTGATGGAGACAAAATACTCCTCTAGCCAAACTCCAATCTCTAGTATTTACAAATACTGAGGCTTTACTATGCCTGAGCGTATTGTTGTTGTTACAGTAACCTGCCCTTTATCTTTCCATTTCATACTGTGTAACAACGTTTAGTTCTGAGGCACCGTATCATCAAACTTCTTATAAAGAATAGGCTGTTTTTCTTTTTGTTGTCTCGTTTTTCTGAAATATAAAAATAAACCGCTAGCAATACCAATCGCTAAAACTATTGAAACTACACCTATACTCCTGTCATTCTGAGGGTACACATCATTGCCCCGTGTTGTGCTTTGTTGTTTGAGATTGTACCGCCTGTTCTGCTAAATTTAGTTCATTCGTTCTTAAAATGGTCACGCTGTCTCCATAGTTAGTTGTGGTGTTGTGTGAAATTGTGCCGCCAGACATGCTAAATGTGCCATCATAGTTGTAAACACCACTCGCTATAAGTTGCTTATGGGTTGTCCTTGTACAAAAAAACTATGCCAAGTTGCCGAGGGGCGGGTTATGTAAATAAGGTTGGGTGTGTGTTTTGTTTTTTCTGGTTATTCGCATGCATAGTTGTCAAAGTAGCCTTTGATTAGTATGATGGGGGTTCCTTTGTCTCCGCTGCCGCTTATGAGGTCGCATAGGCTACCGATTAAATCAGTTAGGCGGCGGGGGGTTGTTCCTTCGGTTTCTTCTTTTCCTATGAGGTTTTTTTGTTTTTGGCGTATGCGCTCGATTATGGCTTCTCGGGCTTCGGTTCCTCGTTTGTGGGCAAATTCGGTGTCGGCGATGTATTTTAGTTTGAGTTCGTTTGGCAGGCCCAGTAAGCCGTTTGTGAATGCGGGTGATACGACTGGGTCGGCGAGTTCCCATATTTTGCCCACTGGGTCTTTGAAGGCGCCATCTCCATAGATGAGAACCTCGATTTTTGCGCCTGTTTTTTCATAGATGAGGGTTTGGACTTTTGTTACAAATTCTTCGCAGGAGTGTGGGAAGAGTTTTACTTTGTCTTCGCTTGCTTTGTTGGAGCCTAGGAGGCCGTAGGTTTGGTTGTATCCGCTGTTGTTGATGCTTTGGGTGAGTATGTCCTCAAGACCATAGACTGTTCCGGCTCCTGCTGTGAGGAGGCGTTGTTTTGTTTTTGTGCGTGTGTGTATGTCTGCGACGATGATTTTTTTGGTGTATTTTAGTATTTCACAGGGGTCGTTTGCTAGGATGATTTTGGCTTGATTGCCCAGATTGCGGTAGAGTTCAAGATAATCGATGGCGGTGAATTTGTGTTTGAGGTCTGGGAAGAGTTGGCGGAATTCTTGTTCAGTAAATACGTCTTTGTGGGGGTTAATGTTTGCTTCATAGATTTGCTCAGTGCTTATGATGTGATTACCAACTTCATCAGTGGGGTAGCTGAGCTGGATGTAGAGCTCATCAACTGCTGTTGCTATGGCTTTTAGTAGGATTGAGAATCGGTTGCGGCTCAGAATTGGAAAGACGATTCCAACTGGGCCTGTGGGGAATTTAGTTTTAATATCGGCGGCGATTTGGGCGACTGTTGCATAGTTGCCCTGAGCGCGTGCAACTACTGCTTCGGTTATGCCGATTATGTCATGATCACATATGGTGGTATTGGTTTCTTTGGTGTGTTCGATTATGGCGTTGGTGATGATTTCTGGCAGGTTATCGCCTTGGTGTATGATGGGTGTGCGTATTCCTATGGCTTGGGTTCCAAATGTTCTCATGTTATTCTCCCCTGATTATCGAATTTTGAGTAGAATCAATGTTTTGCACCTGAAGCATATACAGGTATCGTCACAAACTCTGTACATTTGTCGATGAAGCCTGTGAATTGTGGTGTGGGTTATTGCTGTCCATCTGTGATCAAGTAGCCTGCTGATGTTGTTGGTAGTGTGCATTAGTAATGAATAAATCTGTGCATTAGTATTGCATAACCTTATATTTTAATAATGCACACTTATTTTGATGATACTCAAAGAGACCCTGCGCCACATAATCAAAATACAACAAAACGACCTCCCACATCTAAACTACGGAATACCCCGAACAATAGCCCCTGACATAGATCTAACTCTGCCATTTGCCACCATAATATCAGGCATCAGACGTTGCGGCAAAAGCACCTTAGTGCGTCAAGTAATGCGCACAACAAATGGCAAATACTATTTTAATTTTGAAGACCCCAAAGCAAACCATTTCGAATTAGATGATTTCCAAAAACTCGATGAGTTATTTGAGCAAGAGTTTGGCCCTCATAACTGCTATTTTTTTGATGAAATTCAAAACGTTGAACAATGGGAACTCTTTGTAAGGACCCAGCTCGATAGGGGTAAGCATTTCCTAATAACGGGTTCAAATGCTTCTCTGCTAAGCAAAGAACTGGGCACAAGACTCACCGGCCGACATTTATCTGTGGAGCTGTTTCCTTTTTCCTATGATGAATTTCTCTCTTTCACAAAAAGCGTCTCCGGTCCCGAAACCTTCAATATATATCTCAAAAAGGGCGGGTTTCCAGAGTATCTGCAGTTTGGCCGTAATGAAATCCTCCAAGAATTATTGACCGATATAATTATGCGTGACATAGTTGTCCGACACAAACTACGAAGCCCTAAAGCAATAAAAGAGTTAGCACTTTATCTAATTTCTAACATAGGAGTCGAATTTTCCTACAATAAACTTGCAAAAACCTTCAATCTAGGCTCAACTAATAGCGCTATATCGTTTGTTTCCTATTTGGAGGACAGCTATCTCTTGTTTAGCGTTCCAAAATTTAGCCATTCTCTAAAAAAACAATCTGTAAACCCCAAAAAAATCTATGCGATCGATAACGGACTGGCCGATGTTAATTCTGTTTCTTTTTCCTCAAACAAAGGCCGAATGCTTGAAAACATGGTCTTTTTGGAATTGAGACGACATGGAAAAGACATATTTTACTTTAAAGGCGACAAAGAATGCGACTTTGTGGTAAAAGCATCAAATAAGATAGTGCACGCTATCCAAGTTTGCTACAATCTAGCTGAGGAGAACAAAAACCGCGAAATTGGCGGTCTTGTAGAGGCCATGGAAACGTTTGATCTGTCTGAGGGGCTGATTTTGACTTTTGATCAGCTTGATACCTTAAAAATTGGTGAAAAATCTCTTAAGGTAATTCCTGTTTGGCGATGGCTCAACGGTGGCTCTTTGTAGGCGGTTTATTGGTTGTAGTGATTGTGCGGGAGTCTATTGTTTGTCTTGGCCTGTAATTTTTTGCTAAGCTAAAGAGTGGGGATGTGGTGGGTGGTGTGGTTGAGAGTTTGTATTGAAGGGGGCTGCACAATAATTGTGCGGGGCGCTTTCTTTGTTTTCATCTGATAGATTATATCTTGCGTCTTATGTGGTTGAGGTGTTGTATGTATCGGTTTTTTATTATTATTTATATTAGTTGCCTGAAACTGTATTGTTATGTAGTGCAAATGTTTAAAAGTTGATCAGTTTAATAACTATGTTTTATGGGTGTATGGTTGTCTTTTGTATCACAGGCAAAAGACGGAAAAAACTTGAATGGAGAGGTTCAGGTCTGAGTAGATTTAAAGTGTTACCTTCCGATGAGGTGGAGCTATGCCGGGCTATCTTTTAGCTGTAAACTCGACGCTTATGTGCCCCCACGCCGGACAATTCTCCATAGTCACCTCAAACAGCAAAGTAAAACTCGACGGCCAGCCCGCAGTAACCCAACAAGACACCTACACAATCTCAGGATGCCCCTTTCTGTTAGCGAATTCGCCGCATCCATGTGTCCTTGCAAAATGGATGGTAGTAGCTACCCGGGTCAAAATAGACGGCAATTTTGCAGTCCTCAAAGACAGCACAGCACTCTGCCAAGCATCTGATCAAGCCCCCCAAGGTTCCCCCAACATAGTCGTAACTCAAATGAAGGTAAAGGGGACCTAAGATGCAATTTAGATATCCCTTCCAAGCTGACACCAGCGGACGAACCGCAGTCACCAATGAAGACGAACACATACGCCAACTAATCGAACAAGTCCTGTTTACCTCCATAGGCGAACGCGTCAATCGACCCACCTTTGGCAGCAACATAAACCACCTCATTTTTGCACCAAACAGCACTGAACTATCCGCTACCACCCAGTTACTCGTACAAGGCGCTCTTCAACAATGGCTCGGCAATCTCATCCTAGTAAAATCCGTCAATGTCCAAAGCAACGATTCCACCCTAACAGTCACCGTACACTACACCATACGACGCAACCAACAACAAAGAGAAACCACCTACACAAGGACGCTCTAACATGACCCAAAACCTAACCAAATGCACCGCAAAAGACAGACGCAACAAAATCGCCGGCTCTAAAATAAACGGCATAGACTACATCGAAGTCATAAAACTAACCTCCCCCAATAGCCCCTATACTGATCGTCTTTATCTTATCGTCTATTTTTTTAACCCATTAACCAATTCTGATGACCCTAATGATCGAATAAATCTTGATGCACATAATGTCCGAATTGAGGGCGGAGTTAAAATAAAAAATATCCGCATCAAATGGGCTATACCCTATGCTGAATATCTTGCAGCAGATGATGTTAAGTCTCTCTTCCGATTTTTAAACGACGAGCAAATTAAGGATATTAACTCTCTCAATGATCCTAATTACATAGATCTTGAATCGAAAGATAAACTTTTGATTGTTTGCCCATCAAGTGATGGCGATTTTTCGACCTATACTTTGCGAATAGTTGATTCGTTGGGTTCAAATTCTCCTCCTGAGGACTTTGATTTATTACTTTCAAGCATTGATTTTTCATTTAAAATTGACTCCCTCTCCAAATTTGACTGTAAACTTGCCTCAGTGTCTTCTCAAGAAGTCCCCCAAGAACCCCTCATCGATTACCTCTCAAAAGACTATGCAAGCTTTCGCCACTTAGCCCTTAGCCGTTTAGCTCTATTGATACCCGACTGGAAAGAGCGCAATGTTGCTGATATGGGCATCATGATGGCTGAATTATTAGCCTACATGGGTGATTATCTGAGCTATTACCAAGACGCAGTTGCTACTGAGGCCTATCTTGGCACTGCAAGAAGCAGAATCTCGGTAAAACGCCATGCCCGCCTACTAGACTACTATATGCACAGCGGTTGCAACGCACGCGTCTGGATAAGCATACAAACAAAAGCTTACTATAAACCGCCAACAGATGCTTGTGAAATTTCTGCTGAAATTCCTGTTAACACTAAATTTTTGACCGGTCGGGGCAATGGAGATAAAGACTGGGTAGTAGCTCCCGAAGATCTTGAAAAAGAACTATCCCAAGGCGCCAAAGTCTTTGAAGCGATGTACCCTCTCAAACTCTATTCATCTCATAATACCATAGCATTTTACACTTGGGGCAATTCAGATTATTGTCTTCCAAAAGGTTCAACCCAAGCAACCCTATGTGGTAAACTCTGTACTTGTGATGATGTTAACTCCTGTAGTTGTAAGCCGCCAACTCTTAAGCTTAAGCCTGGTGATGTTTTAATTTTTGAAGAAACCCACTCTTGTGAAGGTGTTGCAGAAGACTATGATATTTCTCATCGGCATGTGGTACGTTTAACAAAAGTTAACGCTGAAACTGATAATCTAACCAAAATTTCTGTGGTTAGTATTGCGTGGGCTTTAGAGGATGCTTTACCCTTTCCTCTATGTTTAAGCAAGAATTCCTCACCTGTTGCAGTTGCTCATGGAAACGTCTTGTTGGCTGATCATGGTAACTCGTTGAAGGCTGAAAAGCTTGTTGATCCAGATGTTCGATTAAATTTTCGACCTCACCTCAAACACGGCCCGTTAACCTTTAGGGGACCTTTTGATGCTTCTGCTTCTGCCTCCTCAGCGTTTAACTATAACTTAGATGACGTAACAGCCGCCATTACTCTAAGGCAGCTCAACAACGCTCCGCCTAATGAATTTGCAAACTTGGATACACTTGGTTGGGTGCCTGGTGAGTGGATGCCTCAGCAAGACTTGTTTTCAAGTAACAAGTTTAAGACCCATTTTGTTGTTGAAACCGAAAATGATGGCACAGCAATAATTCGATTTGGCGATGGTGTTCATGGGTTAAACCCCCAGACGGTTGCTGGTGAAGCCCCTGAGTTACTCTATGGATTTTACCGGGTGGGTAATGGCGTTGATGGTAATGTGGGGGCCGAATCCATTAGACGCATCGTTGCCTCAGAGAACACCTTTGATGAAGGTGTGATTAGTGACATTCGTAATCCCATAGCTGCTAGGGGTGGGCTAAATCCTGAGAGTATGGTTATGGTTAGACAGAATGCTCCTGAGGCTGTAAAAATTAATGAACGCGCCATAACAGATGCTGACTATGCTGATATTGTTATGCAGAAGTGTCCTGAGGTTCAAAGTGCTGTTGCCAAAACGCGTTGGACCGGTAGCTGGTATACTATCTATGTTATGGTTGATAGGTTTGGCCGCAGAGCGGTGGATGAAGCTTTTAAAACTAAAATTCAAAAGATCCTCGATCGCTATAGACTTAGCGGATATGACATTGAAGTTTGTGGTCCCCAATATGTTCCCATAGAACTTGAAATTAAAGTCACGGTTTCCTCCGACTCGCTTTGTGAAGAAGTTGAAAAAAATCTCCTTGACGTCTTTAGCACCCGTACTCTACCCAATGGTGTTCGGGGATTTTTCCATCCTGATAATTTCACCTTTGGACAACCGCTTCTTATACGCGACCTATATTCTGCTCTAGCTAAAGTTGAGGGTGTCATTTTCTCCTTAGTAACAAGCCTTACACGCGCTGACAAAGTTGATGATAGTGCATTAGAGTGTGGCCTAGTTGAGCTTAGTCCTTATGAAATTATCCAGTTAGATAATGATGCCAACTATCCTGAAAATGGCCACATAACCTTTACTATGAAAGGAGGCCGTTAACATGTCTCAGCACAATACCGGTTCTTGTGGGTGTTATGAGAAAACAAAAAAGTGCACACCCGCAAATCTATTCAATCCCCCTGGACTCTCAACTCTGAAATATCGCGTTGGTACCCATAGTCAATTCAAAACTGACATGGTAGAGGCAATCTCACACAAACCGGCCCTTAAAAACCTCACCACACGCGAAAATGCAGATCTGGGCATAGCCCTTCTTGATAGCTGGGCCACCATTGCTGATGTGCTGACGTTCTATCAAGAACGTATTGTAAACGAAGGTTATCTACGTACTGCAACTGAGCGGCGTTCAGTGCTAGAGTTGGCCCGCGCAATAGGCTATGAACTTAGACCCGGGGTTGCAGCCAGTGTACCCTTAGTGTTTATGGTCGAAAACACAGAGGGCGCTCCACAGCAATCACGTGTCGATGAAGGCACCAAAATTATGAGCATCCCTGGACAAGATGAAACCATGCAAATTTTTGAAACCATAGAAACAATTGAAGCCAAAGCCGCCCTAAACGACCTTCGTCCCCTCCAGTTTGCGCCTAAAAAAATAACGCACGTAACAACAGAGCTTTATTTGAAGGGTGTAAATACTCATTTGGTTCCGGGGGATGCTATACTGATTGCGGAGTCAGACTGGTTGGAAAAAGATGATACTATCTGCCCTATTGATGATGAGGGCTGGGCTTTCCGTTTTATTCACACGGTAACTGTGCATCCTGATAAAAATTATACACACATAACTTGGAAAAAAGGCCTCGGAAAGATACGTAAAAGTAATGAAATTGGTCCGCTAAAAAATCCTGCTGTTTTTGTTTTTAAACAGCGGGCATCCTTTTTTGGTTATAATGCTCCTGACTGGCAAGCCATGCCTGACACAGTAAAAGAATCTTATGAAAATGGTTCTGATTGGCCCGAGTTTGATGAAATTTTTGACACTGCGGACTTTGCTGTTAACGATGACAAAGATATACCGATCGTTACGGTACATCTTGATGCTGTCTATCCTAAAATTCTTTCTAAGAGCTGGGTGGTTTTTGTCGGTCAACAAGAAAACAAAACAGATAAACAAACCCAATTTTGTGTGTCGCTTGGTAGAGTGCTTGGAGTGGAGGTTGATGCGCAATGCAATTTCACGTTAAATGCTAAAACTACCAAGCTAGAATTGGATATGACTGAGAAAAATATTGAGGGCTTTCTACGGCGTAGTACGGCTGTTTTTTGCGTTAGTGAACCTTTGGGAATGATTAATCCTCCCTTTGGATGTTCTGTGTCTAAAAACGGAATCGTGCTTGATCGAAAAGTACCTGAACTTAAAAAAGGGCAAAAAATAATTATTCAAGGAAAATTAGCCAATGATTTAGAAGCCCCTTCATTAGTAAGTGAGATTGCCGTAATCAAGGATTGCGAGGTTGTCACAATCAAAGATGGCGAGGTTTCCGCGATCAAAGATTTATATAAAAAATCTGCGACAGTGTCTTCTGAGGGTGGTGTGGTGTCTTTTGATGAGACTGGGTCTGAAATTGAGTTCGAGATTACTAAAATTATTCTAGAGAATGAGTTGTTGCATTATGATTATGATCTAGATTCGGTTCATATCTATGCTAATGTTGCTTTTGCTACTCATGGTGAGACGGTGTATGAAACGCTTGGAAGTGGTGATAGTTTAGCGACAAATCAGCAGTTTCGTCTTAAGAAGCCGCCGTTGACTTATGTGTCTGCGGCTGCTCCAAGCGGGGTGAAAAGTACTCTTAAAGTTTATATTAATGATGTTCAGTGGCAAGAAGTGCTCACGCTTTATGGTTTAGGTCCCAAAGATCTTGACTATTTTGTTCGAGTAGAAGATAATGGGGCTACCTTGGTGAGTTTTGGTGATGGCCTTAGCGGTGCTCGATTACCAAGTGGGGCTGAAAACATTACAGTGAGTTATCGCAGTGGCATAGGACTTCAGGGAACTGTTGCAGCTAACAAACTTACCTTACTTACAAAAAAGCCCTTTGGTATACGTAGTGTAACAAATCCAATTGCTGCTTCTGGAGCTGCTTCACCTGAAAAAATGATCGATGCCAAAATAAATGCACCATCCACGGTTCTAACTTTGGGCCGTATTGTATCTTTGAAAGATTACGAGAATTTTGCTAGAACATTTTTAGGTATCGCTAAAGCAAGAGCCATTGCTGAAGAAGATGGTACTGATTATATTGTTCGTTTAACAGTTGCTCCCGTAGATGCCCAATATCTTTCTTCAGAATCACTGCTCTACATAAATCTTAAAGAAACCATTGAGGCAATTTGTGCATACGGTCAGAAAGTACGTCTTGTGAGCTTTATTTCTGTATACTTTAAGGTGGTCGGTACGGTATATGTGGATTTAGGCTACCGCCCCGAAGAGGTAGAAGCTAACATTAAAGTCGCTTTAATTAATGCTTTCTCATTTGAAAAACGTTCACTTAACCAAGCCGTTACCTCCGAGGAGATTTTAGCGGTGATTCAAGCAGTTCCCGGTGTTATTTACTTCAATAATGCTACTGAGGGAAATAGTTTTTTTGTTCAGTCGGTGACGCCATCGGGGGTTTTAGTTGAGGTTGTTGTGGATAAGTATATTTTAGGGGTTGATGAGTTGTTGATGATTGATCCTGATGGTATAGATTTGGCGGTTGAGGCATAATGAATCGGAGCGATAAAAATCGTATTTATGGGTTGCTTCCTTCGATATATCGTTTGCAGGATTTGTCGCAACAGACCTCTGATGGTCATCGTCCTTTGCAGGATTTAACCGCTCTTATGGAAGAAACACTAAAGATTCTTGAAAATGACCTTGAAGGGTTATATGAGAACTGGTTTATTGAAACCTGTGATGAATGGGTTGCACCCTATATAGGTGATCTAGTTGATGCTGATTTGCTTCGCTCCGTTAAAGGGAATGCCACTCTTAGTGGTAAAGCATATGTTGCAAACACAATGCATTATAGAAAAAGAAAAGGCACTGTAGCAATTCTTGAAGAAATAGCTCGAGACGTTACAGGCTGGGATGCACATGTTGTAGAATTCTTCCACTTGATGTCAACCACTCAAAATATCAACCATACCCGGCTTGAAAACCAATGCACTCCAAACATTATCGATCCTGAATTAATGGGTCATGTCGGTGGCGCATTTGATACTATACCCCATACATTAGATGTTAGGCGCATAAAATCTGGTCATGGCTACTACAATGTCGCTAACGTGGGCGTTTTTTTATGGCGTTTAACTGCCTATCCTGTACGCAGAGCAAGAGCTTTCTACCATGGCAAAGGCCGATACTCTTTTAATTCCATAGGTGAGGATATGCAGCTGTTTAATCACCCCTCAGACCAGTATGACGATATTTTATCAAAAGAAGTAAACGTATCTGTACCCATCCGACGAGAAGCGGCCAAAAAATACTTGCCACTGTATTACGGTGAAAACCGAAGCATACTCATAGAAGAAAAGACCGCTAGCGATCTCCAAGAGATCAAAAAAACAAAAATTGTCATCTGTGACTTAAGCGATATTGATAAAGCGGGCAATTGGAATAGGCCTGTGAACTTTGTTAATTTGGATCCTTCAAGTGTTGCAATTGACCCTGTTCTTGGTCGTATACTATTTTTAGATGAATTAGAAGAAACCATGTCTGTAGATGAATTAGACAGAACTATACCTAAACATGATGTGTTTGTAAGTTACTACTATGGCTTTAGTGCTGATATGGGCGGCGGTTTCTACAAACGAGATCTCTACGAAAGTGAAACAAGCAATATGGAAATATACTCCATATCTGTTGGTGCTCCCAAGGGTGTTGATGGTAGCTATTCATCTATTGTTGCAGCTATTGATGCGGCATTAAAGCGCTGGGAGACCGCTAAAGATTTCCCTGATATGCCATCCCCCGATGTCATTATTCTGGAAATAGTTGATAGTGAAATATATGGCGAAGCTATTTCGGGCATCATTATTCCTGCAGGTAAAACATTGATTTTACGTTCAGAACAAGAAAAACGGGCAACTTTGACTGCTACAAAGGAAAACATAATTCAGGTGTCTGGTGATGGGTTAGGTAGCTGTTTTGTTCTTGACGGGTTGTTGTTAAATAAAAACATACAACTTAAAGTCGTTGTGAATACGTCTAACACAAATGGTTTAACTAAGCTTATTATTCAAAATTGTTCACTTGTTCCCCCTGAGGACGATAAGTGTAGCATAGTTGTGGAAGGTAACAACTATCTTACTGCTATTTTGAACAAGTCTATATCTGGCAAAATCTCGATGAATCAACCCTCTAGAAGTCAGCTGGTTCTCAAAGATTCCATAGTGGATAAGGGTTCAGACGTATGTGCTGTGGATTGTTTTGAGGCTTCCATTGAAAATTCTACGATACTTGGTAAATCTAACTTTGAGATATTGACTTTTGCTAGTAATGTCATTTTTACTGACACAGTACGCGTTAAGAGGCGCCAGGAAGGCGGGGTACGGTTCTCCTATATTGCTCATCGTTTTGAGAAAGACGGTTCGCCTTCGCGGGTGCCTAGATGTTATCATTGTCAGCCCAGTGAGACAGATATGGGGATTGTACCGCGGTTTACATCTGAAAAATATGGGTCACCTGGGTATGCACAGTTACATAGATGTATTGTAAAAGAGATATCTGCGGGTGCAGATAATGACTCTGAGATGGGTGCGTTCAATCAAGTTTATCAATCACATCGTATTAATAATTTGTTGGCAATCTTTGCAGAGTACTTGCCGTTTCGATTAGAAGCAGGAGTCATCCTAGTTACGTGAGAGGGGTAAATAGTGAAAGCAGATATAACTAGATCAACATTCAATAAAAATAAAAAATACACCAAAGTAAACGCCCAACAGGGGCGCATACAAGTAGATGCGGACTGGAACGAACAACTCGACATCCAAGAGCACTTTAACAAAACCATACTATGTGACCTCGTGGGAAAAACCGGAACTCCCATCGAAGACAACGGATTTGAAATATCTTGTCCTGTTGGTAAGGCGGCTACACCTAGTTTTACTATTGGAAAGGGACGCTACTATGTTGATGGAATAATATGTGAAAACAACTCAAACAATTTAGATGCACAAGATCAAGAAGACCTTCTGTATTCCCCATTGTTTGAGCAATTATTTGCTGACATGATTAAAAAACACTCTATTCCTTCCACAGTTCCTTCCATAGCTTCTAAAAAATACGGTTATTATGTTGTTTATTTGGATGTTTGGCAGAGACATATAACCTCTCTTGAAGATCCTGATTTGCAGGAAGTTGCTCTTGGACGAACCGACACAACTACCCGTACAAAAAACGTTTGGCAAGTTAAAACCCTACTATACGATGACATCGAAAATGCGCAAAAGGCGATAGCTGAATTTGAACGCCCTATACCTTGTGAGCGTGGTACATTACAAGTTAAATTAAAAGAATCTTCCGATTCGGATTCAAGCGAGGGCATTCCCACTGGATATAGTGGTGATGAGAACAGGCTTTATCGTGTTGAGATACATTCATGTGAAAAGGGTGGGTCTGAACAATCTGTAACATTTAAATGGTCAAAAGAAAATGCGATTGTTGCCGCCAAGATCTCGGAGGTAAGTGTATCTGAGGATATATCCGATAGTACATCGGATAGCCTGCTGATGAGTATAACCATCGAGAATAGTGGAAAGGCGGATGATCTGTATACCTCTAACAATGATCAATGGATCGAGCTTACAGATGATTACCATGAGCTTTGGAATATCCCTGGTTCAATGTTGCTAATAGATGCGGTCGAAGCTGTTCCTCAGGAAAACAAAAGTATTCTAAAAGTCAAGGTTAAAAAAGACATTAAAGAATCATCTGATCCATTATTATATCATATAGTCAACAAAAACGTTCTTATAAACAGCGACGACAATTCTGATGATAAACGTGTATTGAAAAACCCCACAGTTAGACGCTGGGATGCATTCGAAACTATAGCCGATGCAGATATGACGAAAGATGCAAAATATCTGGATTTGGATGCAGGTATTCAATTACGGTTTGATGGGGGTGCCTATACTCGAGGGGATTATTGGCTGATTCCAGCTCGAACAATAACAAAAAACATAGAATGGCCAACTGATGGTGATGGGCCAGTTGCATTACCATCTGCGATGGAACACCATTACTGTTCCTTAGCGTTGCTACACTATTCTCCGGCTGAATTTGTGGTTGAATGTGATTATAGAAATTTCTTTCCTACTGGAACTAGTGCGGCTCTGAATTTTTACTCCGTAAGTGGTGATGGTCAAAAGATAACGCCTAAAAATGTCTACTTAGATCCTGTAGATGTTGGTTTGTCAGTTGTTCCCCTTGAGTTATGTGTTGGTGCAAGTATAGGTGACAAACCAGTTGGGAAAACAATTGAAGACCGATTCTTTGTGCATTTTGAAATTGATGTTGATGATGACACTGTTGGTAAGCTATTGTGTGCTGATTCTGAAATGCATCTTAAATCAGAGTGTGATGTTCCATTTACAGGTGGAATTGCAAAATGCGACTGGGTTTTTTGCCCTAACGATGATTGGTACCAATCGGGGTCGAATAAGGTTACACCTGGTAACCAAAGGGTATCTGCAACTTTGAAGTTGAAGTCTGGATTTGAGCAAGATGGCGTTAGTTCCTGTTTGGTTGCTCCGGTGTATTTTAATGCGACATTTGTACAGCCTGAGTTACGGTATGTGAGTGGTGATGGTCAAAATAAAAGAGTTGATGGCTTTGCTCCTTTACCCCTAGAAGCATGTTTGGAAGTTGCCGGAGAGCCCTTGACTGAAAGTTACCGATCTCTCTGGAAAGCAAAAGCTCAATTCACGATAGATTCGAACAGTAGTGGCAGTTTATTTCTCTCAAAAGATGGTTCTGATGTTGTATTTGGTTCTCTTGGTGAGTCTGATACGTCGTCAATTTTCCCGAATCCTGATGGGGTTGTTGGTTGTTATTGGAAGCTTGATGGTTTACCTGAGTATCAACAGGTTAAAGCTCGACTCGTAAACTATAATAATGATCCATTTGGTTCAATCTTGTTTTTCAAGACAACTCTACAGTCATTTGAAGCTCGATTGTCCTCCGCCATCTCTGGCGTGATAGAGCTTGTTTCCCCATCGAACTCTGTTGGACCACTAATTTCTAATGCTATCTCTCACACACTTACAAGTGATGTCCCACCCGCAATTCTCCTGTCTCTGATTCCTTCCAAAACTTCTCCAGATGTTTCCTCATTCGAAGATTTTTGTCTCTATAGCTTGGCAAATATCAACTCAGGTTCTATGTTCCCACGATTCAAAGCAGTTGACGTTACTAAAACGAGTTTTCGCATTTTGATTGAACCATTATACCCAAAATTGAAACAGACGTGGTATTTACGATGGTGGGCAATTCCTGCACAATCTACACTACCGGAATCAGTTGACCCTGTTTATATGGAGCCTAGAATTGAAATAACAGACAAGAATTGGGTATCTTGTGATACTCTTCAGACTGTTAGCTCTTTTGGAGTCAGAGTAGTGAATAACTATCGAATACTGGATAACTATTCTGAAGACTCTATCAAAATTACCTTAAGAATATACCCAACAGACCCCAGTCAGATGGGTGGAAATTATAATGAAAAGTTGCACTATATAACAGAAAACATCACTCTGTCACGTATTAATAAAAATAGCTCTTTAGTTGATTTTATAGGTACATTCATGATGGAAGTGAATTTGACTCTGTCTAAATGTTGTGCTACTGATGCATCTGACGGTACACCTACTGAATTTAACTATGCGTCACCCTTAGTACAGAAGCCAGGATTATACGCACTTCTAGATGCTGAAGATCTGGATTTGACGATATCTGTTGACTATACCTATGAGCTACTTGACAAAGGTTCTCTGACTGCTAGCGTTAAATTTAATCGGTCCACCGCTACTGATGTCAAGTCACGATCAGAATTTGCTAGCCCTCAAATAGATACTGACCTAAATCTGAAGTCTGTGCAAACATCTGTATTACCGCTTGTTCCCTCAGAAGTGTATATCGGTAGTAAAAGTGGTACGGTGTTTCATTTGTCTTCTTGTCGGTCGTTGCCTCAAGAACAAAATAGGGTGTATTTTAACGGGCGGCAAAACGCAATAGATGCCGGTTATACCGCTTGCCGTATATGCAAACCCTGATATACATCACCCGAGACATTAACACCCCCAACCATACAAGACACTAAATACCATTAACAAAAAAACAACCAAAACACATCACCACCCCAAATAGACACCCTAGCCTTCCCACCCTAACTCACATACCGCTCACCTCTTGGGGCCAAAGAGGCGAAGAGATAGATAAACAAATCCGCTTCCTCTTAGTAGTCAACAAAGACACCACAATGCTCTCTACTTTAGAGCTTTGCCGGATAATATTGTCGATGTTTCCTTTCTTTGTAACACCACTGAGGAGCTAAAACAGTATGGGGATGGCAAGTTATTTTTTGTGTGTTGATACGGGATTTTTTTCTAACTCACCATGTGGATCTCTATGACAAAGGCCTTGCTTTTTTGGCTGGATTGTCTGCGTCGGTATCTCTGTACAAAGAGCCTGTGACGGGTGAGGTAAGGGGGTTGGAATCGTCTTGTAATGTTGCGATGTATGGGAAACGGGAGTTGTTTGTTTTGCGGAAAAAGGCTGAGTTGTTTGGCCGGGTGACTTTTGCATATGTGACGTTGAATCCAGAGCGTAAGGGTCGTGAGACGAAGCGGTTGATTTTGCAGACGACTGCTAATAGTGTTAAGCAGGGGGATTTAGAGTATATATTTTTGCGGTGTGGGATGATGTTTTGGTTTTTTCTTTTGAGTTTGCTGTAGAAGGATATGGTGCCTTTGTATTATCTTCGGTAGTGTGCGGAGGTGTTGTTTGGGTTTGCTTGTGGTGATGTGGGTTGCCTTTATGGGCGCATCGGGAGAAGTCGCTTCGGAGGTTTTTGTTTTTGCAGTTTTTGTTTTTGATTGTTTTTGCGTATCTTAAAAAGGCACTGGGTAATGATTTCTCAGTGGCGGCGGTGTTGTTTGGTATGAGAAATTCCAAGTGCAAAGTTTATACGAATGAAGTGTTTGTCTGTGAACCGACTAGAGCGCAGAAAGAGATCTGTAAAAAACTAGACATAGTAGTCCCAAAACCTTGGGACTTTAGGCATTCCTCATACCAACATTCCTTATTCTGATAACCAGCATTTTGGTTACAAAAAATAAAAAGCCAAGTCGGCACAAAACCAACCCTTGTACAAACTCCAGCCTTAGATCAAAAACCTCAACAATCCAACCAACCTAAAAGGGAATTAAGATATCTCCCACAGTATCCCCAATAGCCCCTCCCGTCTTTTCAAATGATTTACCATACGTGTATACGTCTTTGCCTTCTTTACTGGCATCATTATCCAAAATTGAACCATTGGCCATAACAACACTGCTGTTATTATATACGCCCCCGCCCCGGCCATCACCAAAACCTCCACCACCCTCACCATCATCAGCCATGTTAGCCTTATTGAGAGAAATCGTACCGTTGAATAGCCAAAAAGTGCCACCAACTTCATTATAAACACCACCACCAAGACCTGACATATCACCACCGCTAGTATTCTTAGCAACAACCTTATTTCCCATAATCTTACTTTCAGTATTTTTACTATCTACGGGACTGACATAATCAGACATCTCAAAAACCCCGCCATTGTATACGCCGCCGCCACAACTATGACTATCACCATTGACAATACGCATAGCGGTATTATTTGAAATTTTGCTGCCCTTCAAAATAAAAGAACCAAAATTAGCTACACCGCCGCCATATCTAGCAGAATTATTCCTGATTTCACACTCATTCTGCAAACAAAGCACACTGTTTTTGCCAATATAGATTGCACCACCATACGGTTCTATAGGATTTGCGATCGTATGTTTACAATACTCAATAATCACCCCATCCAATGTAACAATAGTGCCCATATTATTGATATGTATACCACCCCCCTCCTTCTCCGCCTCAATACCATTGCCCGCAATAGAATTACCATTTGGCCCCTGCAACTTCACTCCCTCAAAAACAAGAGCAACCTCACCCCCCACAATCTCGAAATGCCGCACCCCCTCTTTACTTATAAAAGATACAGGTAACTGATCACCATTGGGCAATTTACGATAACAAATTGACCGAACACCACCAATGTTGATTCGCAAAGGAGCAGCTAAGCTAATATCTTGCTTAACAAAAAGTAGCTCAAAATTCTCCTCTGAGACAGCTCCACCAAGCACACACTCCAAAGTTCGCTCCGCTGAAAGTGCATCAAAAACAACATTATCAAAACCATACAACTCCAAATCCTGGGTACGCTCAGACACATCAGTATCAAAATCATACCTATCACTGAAATGATAGTCCGCAGCACCATATGCTTCAAACCACAAAACTCGATAACCCTCCGGACAACCCGTAATTTGTAAAACATCCGGCACCTCAACCCTGCCCGAATTGGGACCCTGATTCCTCACACTACCTTCCCAAGTCCTATTCAACCTAACGATAGTGAATTTCACGTTATAATACCAATCACCCTGAGGATAGCTAATATCATAATTATCATACCCCTCACCAGATTTCCACTGCTGAATAGCGATATTAGCGCCATGAACTTTTGCATCATCAGCTGAGCATCTAGTTCTTCTGGGTGCTTTGTTGCCTGAAAAATCTGCTAAAGCATCAGGCTCTTCGCTAATCTGTAATTTGTCTAAGTGTTTAGTATCTATCCATATGCCCCCGCCATCACCCCGCTTTGCTTGGTTATTAGTTATGATGGGACTGCAAATAATGAGAGGCATTGGACCCTCGTGGTATATGCCGCCGCCATCTTGCTGGGCCGCATTTCCATCAATTTTACAATTAAGTACCGTAAGAGCGCCAAGGTTGTATATGCCGCCGCCATTTATATCCGCAGTATTGTCTAAAATTGTACCGCCGGTGACAATCCCTGATCGTTTAGTGTCTATGGTGAGTCTGCCGGTGTTGTGTATGGCGCCTCCATTGGCTGTGGCGGTATTACTGTTGATGCGGGTGTTGTTTTGCAGGTTAAGGGTTGTGTTGTTGCCGCTCACAGAAATCGCACCTCCATATTCGGCGGTATTGTTGCAAATATTACTGCTGATGCTTTTGCTGGCGGCGGTGGTGTTGTTTTGCAGGTTAAGGGTTGTGTTGTTGCCGCTCACACAAATCGCACCCCCATATTGATTGTTACAATTTGTAATGTATGCGCCTTTGAGTGTAACGGTGGTGTTTGTGCCGCTGATCTCAATACCCCCACCACCCTCAAACTGGGAGTTTTGTCCTTGTAATTTTACTCCCTCAAAAGCAAGCGTAACATTACCGCCGGTAATGCTAAAATGGCGCTTGTCTTCTTTGCTTGTAAGAGCTACGTCTTGGCTGTTATTGGTTGGGTTGTGGCAGGTAAATGTTTTGTCGCTGGAAATATTTATGGGCAACTCCTCCGCGGGTAGCTCATCTAACTGGATGTCTTTTGTAACAATGATGTGTGAGAATTGTGTTTCTCGGTCCTTTTTTTGGTATTTGAATTCTATGACCTTTTTTGCTGAGACAGCATCAAAAACCACATTGTCAAAAGCATACAGCACTAAGTCGCGTTCATATATGGGGGTGTTAAAGTTCCATTCGGTATTTGTTCTAAACGTTTTATCTTCATACCAAAGCGCCGCCGTATAAGTCGTTGCTAAGTTTTCTAAACTTTGGTCGGAGGCGTCTTTGAATAATCTTTTGAACAGCACTTTAAAGTTTGTATTTATGTTGTTTGGCTGATTAACTATGCCATTTTCTGTTTTGATTGTCCATGTGATGGCTTCAGTATCGTTTAAACTAATAATGTTAAAAGTTACTCTACATTCGCCGAACTTGGAGGCTTTTGTATAGGTGTAGCTGATATCGTGATTATTGTAACCTTGTGATAACTTGAATGTATTGGAGGTGCCTGGCACTACTGTGTTGCTCCAGTGTTTGCTTTTGATTCTGTCGGCATAGAGTGTGTCGTGGTCTGGGTGGCGGTTAAATGCTTGGCATGCGGTGTTGCCTAAGAAAACAGTGGGGCGTTCATAAGATTCCTTTGTATCGATATATAACTTGTCCAAGTCCGCTACCCAGATACCGCCGCCATTACCCTTGCGCGTTTTGTTGTTGGTTATGGTGCTGTTGTCGATATCAAAATTCTCCGCACTCCCATGGTATATGCCTCCTCCGTTGCCGTTGGTTGCTGTGTTTTTGTTTATTGTGCTGTTTTGTATGTTGAGGGTGCCGTTAATATGGTATATGCCTCCTCCGTTGCCGTTGGTTGCTGTGTTTTTGTCTATTGTGCTATCCTCCAGAAAGAAGGCGTCATTGGTGATGTCGTTGTATATGCCGCCGCCTTGTGTTGCTTTGTTGTTTGAGATTTGTCCGTTTTGTATGTTGAGGGTACCTTTGCACTGGTATATGCCTCCTCCGTTGCCGTTGGTTGCTGTGTTGTTTGTTATTGTGTTGTTCGTCATAGTGAGATTGCTAGTACAGTGTATGGCGCCGCCACTGTTGGTTGCTGTGTTGTTATCGATTGTATTGTTCTTCAAGGTGAAGGTATTGTTGGTGTCGCTGTTGTTGAAGATATTGCTGGTGTAGCTGTTGAATATGCCTCCGCCCCAGTTTGCTGTGTTTTTGTTTATTGTGCTGTTTTGTATGTTGAGGGTACCTTTGCACTGGTATATGCCTCCTCCGTTGCCGTTGGTTGCTGTGTTGTTTGTTATTGTGTTGTTCGTCATAGTGAGATTGCTAGTACTGTATATGCCTCCGCCCCAGTTTGCTGTGTTGTTATCGATTGTATTGTTCTTCAAGGTGAAGGTATTGTTGGTGTCGCTGTTGTATATGCCGGCGCCATAGGTTGCTGTGTTTTTGTTTATTGTGCTGTTTTGTATGTTGAGGGTACCTTTGGTGTGGTATATGCCTCCGCCAGAGTTGTTTGCTGTGTTGTCTGAAATTGTGCCTCCATTTATAGTGAAAACTCTGTTAGTGGTGCTGTTGTATATGCCGCCACCAGAACTTGCTTTGTTT
>NZ_WRFL01000040.1:0-23800 GCF_009778815.1 Candidatus Bathycorpusculum sp. | reverse complement strand
TCAAGGGTACTGCGCCATATTTAACAATTATTGGTTGATGGATAAATTGGTTTTTCCATTTTGAATCTGCTTGTTTTACTCTCAATTTAATGCTCTATAGCTAAAACAAGCGTAAAACATCCTATTTTGGTGTTTTTATTTGGTGCAGGGGTGGGATTCGAACCTCGCCGTTCATGGCGATATCGCCATAACACTCACTCCTCTTCGCTAATTCTCCATCTTTCTCTTCTTTTAAGTTTTAGTGCTGATCCCTCTAGAAAGCTCATTAGCAAGTACTGTTTTTGCTGTTGCGCCAGTTTTCACGATTTTCCTGACCTCAGGAAATTCGTCATCAATAGTGTGTCCGCTGTTTTGACAACTATCATGGTGCGTTGGATAACCTTGGCTTGATATTTGGGTAGAGTGTATGTCCAGCGCGGTACTGTTACCCGTTCTTTTAAAGTATCACGTTATGTTTATTGGTCTTCTGTGTTATCGTCTTTTGATTCGTAGAAATATTCAATACGCTTTGGTGTTTCTTTTTGTGGAAATGCTCTTCGTCGTTCAAGACGTTCTCTTGCTTCTATAAGGATTGTTTTGATTTTTGTTTCAAACTCTGCTTTTGGCGGCAGATGAGTCCAGTATTCTGCAACAGCTATACCAGCTTTATCCATCTCAAGAAGCTCAACTTTTTCCCGACTTGCAGTCGCACATAGGATAATTCCTATAGGTGCTTCTTCGCCCTCTTTGCGCTCATACCGGTTTAACCATTTCAAATAGAGCTCCATTTGACCCTTATAAGATGCCTTAAACACCCCAAGCTTTAACTCAACCGCTACAAGTCTTTTCAGTATCCGGTGGTAGAATAGCAGATCCAAAACAATATCTTCATCATCAATAATCATGCGTTTTTGACGCTCAACAAAAGTAAACCCGTGTCCAAACTCTAGCAAAAACGCTTCAAGCTCCACAAGAATGGTTTTCTCTAGGTCTGCTTCAACAAAATTCTCTTTTAACCCAAACAAATCAAGCAAATACGGATCCTTAAAGACATTAAACGGCACAGTAGAGTCTTTTGATAGTTCAATGTTTGCTATTTCTCGGCGTTCGTATGCTTTGCGTGCTATCTGTTGACGCAATTCACGAATACCTAACTGTCTAACGGCGGTTTCGTTTGCGTAGTATAGTCTTGCTTCTTGGGTTTTTAGCGGTAATATTTCTATGATGTGTGACCAGCTTAATTGTGTCGACAGTGTCGTCACAATCTCTTGGTTTGAGAATGTTTTGCAAATTGTATCATACGGCGTAAATTTCGCATCTCAAAGGTTTTTCCATATTTTTCTGCCAATTGTGTCGACAGTATCGACACAATCTGCCTGCCATAAACCGCACGCTCATCCCCCAGCAAAACCGAATTAACATACTGCCCAACTTCCCAAAACATCAAAGTAGTTTCTTGACTGACGTGCGCAATAGTACGTTTTTTTGCGGTTCTCTATGATTTCTGCTACCCGCAAAAACAACAAATTTTCATCAACTTGTGGTGTATCTGCTATGGTGTGTTTCTGTTTGTTTTTCCTACTTATCGCCATCGCCTAAACCCCTCAAAAGTTCCGCTGTTAATGTATTCTTTGCTTTTATTTAGTTTTACGAACAACCTATCTATTTGGTAGTATGTGATTGGTGAATTGGGCAATATTTCTTGCCATGGTTGTGTTAGGTGCCAGACACACTCCCCGTCTATTTGCACTGTATGTTGGATTCGAACCCACATCAATACCAACCAACTGATTTTTACAAATATACATCGCTACATACTAACCCTTCAAATTGACCTGAATGGTTGTCCAAACATGCGGATATAAAAAAGGCTATACGCTCACTTGTTGATACACTAACTAACAGGGATGGTTCTAAATGGCTGACTATTGTAAAATGTGGAAAGATTTAAACATGGATCTAGAAACTCCTGATCAACTGTGTAAGTGTTGCCCCAAGCCTTTGGAGCGGTATATTTTTTACAGAAAAACTAACTCCGAGAATATAGTGCTAAACATTCACAGCATAATAGACAAACACGCTTAAATTGGGTAGTTTTACTGTGAAAATTGCTATTATGGAGTATTGTGAACATGTCTGATTTTTGTAAATATGAGGTGCATAAAATGTTTTCTAGGTATTTTGCAACAGAAAATAAATGTGAGGTTGTTAAAATTATGTCGCAATATCTGGGCCTGCTTGCAAATGGCACCTTAAAATATGTGGATAAAGATCAGGCCCTGTTGAGGGGTGAAATTGATCTCTACAAACAGTTTTTGGATTCTGAGTGTTTGCCTATTAATTCAGAATGTCCTGAAGAAGTACTAAAGCAGTTGTCCAAATATTTCCAGCGTGCTGTTCAGTGGGAAAACGCTGAAACGATGCTAAACATTACACCGCCGGCTAATTTGGTAAGTATTGCTAGTTCGGCATATGCGAGTTTGTTTAATCCTAATTTTGCACAAGATGAACCCTCGGGTTACTTGTTAGCTACCGAGTTGGTGGTTACAAAATTTTTAGCCGAGTTAGTAGGTTGGGATGTTAAAAAGGCGGGCGGGGTGTTTACCTTTGGCGGAAAAGGTATTGGGTTGTATGCAGGCAAAATTGGATTGGTCAAAGCCGTTCCCAATGTTAGACGGTTAGGGGTTGGCAGTAGTCAAGCCGTAATTATTACTAGTGATAAGGCTCATCCGTGTCATTTTGAAATTAGTGATTGGCTGGGTCTTGGTAGTGATGGCTGTTTGAGTTTACCCACTGTTGCAAATGGTCAAATGGATTTAAAAATACTAGAGGATACACTAAGAGAAAAATTAAGTCAAGGTGTAAGAATTGGTTGTATTATTATTAACGGTGGAACAACCAATGAGGTTATAGTTGATCCTATTAAAAAAATAGTGGATATTAGAGATAAGCTTGTTTGTGAGTTTCAATTGGATTATCGGCCCCATATTCATGTTGATTCTGTGATTGGCTGGGTATGGTTGGTTTATAATTACTATGACTTTAAGAAAAATAGGTTAAGTATGTCCCAAGTAGAGCAGACAAAAATGTCGGCTATGTGCGATAAAATTTCTGAGTTGAAATATGCTGATTCGTTTGGGGTTGATTTTCATAAAACAGGGTTTTGTCCCTATATTTCAAGTTGTATAATGGTGAACGATAGGGCTGATTTGCACGCATTAGGTGGTAAATCGGCATATGATATCGATTCCTTAAAACATGGGGAGTATTCGCCCTTTGAGTGGACTTTGGAGTTGTCTAGGGGATCTGGTGGTCCAATTTCGGCCTATACGGCATTTAAGTTATTTGGTGTAGAGGGTTTTCAAGAATTAATACATACTATGTTTTCTAATGGTGAATATATTCGCAGTTTATTAAATGAAAAAAATGATTTTGAGGTAATCAATAATGAAACGGAAGGATTTGCCACTTTATTTGTAATTCTTTCCCAACCAAACACAGTGCGGTACAGCGACTATATAAAATTAGACGCGGACACGCCCGAGGCAACGTCTTTGTTGGTTTACAATCAACAGTTCTTCTTATTTTTATTAAAAAAACATGAGGCAGGCGAGATTGGCTTTAAGATCACATTTTCCACGAATTATAAACCCCAAGGTGCCAAAGTTAAAACGGGGTGCTTGAAAATCTATCAATCCTCACCCATAGCAACCAGAGAAAAAATTCACAAAGTAATCAACCAACTGATTGAGTTAAAGAAAGAGTTTGATAACAGCAACAAAACCTTTGAAGCACAAATAAACCAACCAGCCGACTTTGTTTACCGAACTCAAAAAGATGTTGATTCAAGAAAAATTTACTAATGGCGTATCTAAACAGGGCAGGTTTGTTTGATTTTTAGGTATCATTCTCTTCAGAATTTTCGTCTAACTGGCACACAATTTGATGGTTCTGTGCTGGTTTTTAGCTTATGATTGTGCCTATGTTTTCGCCTCGTACGGCGGCTAGCATGTTTTGGGGTTCAAAGCCGCTTACAACCACTGTTTTTATACGGTTGGATTTGAGGATTTTTACGGCTTCGGGGTCGATGATTTGATGGATGCCTGCTTTGTGTTCATTTTGATCAAATACCGCCGATAGTTCTTCAAAGCTTAAGTGGTCGAGTTTGACTGCATCGGTGTGTTTGCGGGGGTCTTTATTGTAGACTCCCTGCTGGTCTGAACCTTTCAAGAGCATATCAGCCGCTATTTTTTCTGCAACTAAGGTGGCTACGGTGTCGGTTGTGATTCCAGGTTTTAGCCCGCCCATAACTACAATGTGGCCCATAGTAAGCTCTTCTGCGGCTTCTTCTAGGGTAACTGAGACTTTGTTGCCGGTATATTTGTCGAGTTTTTTGAGGAAAAGTTGCGCAAATAACCTTGAACAGGAAATGGCAACCTCATCTTGGGCCTCCATGGCTAACTCGAGCTCTTTGGCAAATCCGATAAACTGTCTTGCTAAAGCGCCGCCTCCGACAACAACCACAACCTCATGGCCTTGTTGTTTGAGCAAAACGATGATATCTGCATATTTAGCTAGTAATTGAGTGTTGATGGGGTTTGCAACTACGCTACCACCTATTCGAACCACAATACGCATCCAGAGTCCTCTTGGTTGTTATGGTTTAGGAAGTTAAAAATCTTTAATACCAAAACCCACTTTAAAACACAAGGGACCTAGATGTCTTTCACTGAAACGTATACTCTTCAACCAAGGGAGCCCCTAGATTTTGCGTTGAGCTGCCAGGTTTTCTCAGACGGCACCCCCACAGTACGTGCCTATTTGAATGGGGAGTTTAGCCAAGTCCTGCAAATAAACGGTGATTTAGTCCTGGCAAAAGTTGTTGACAGCGGAAGCACCAAAAAACCCTGTTTAACAATCACCCTAAAATCCAACAAATCCTTGACGGCTAAAACTCAACAAACCGCACAAGAGACGTTAAACTATATCTTTAATCTAAATTTTGACTTAACCGCCTTCTATTGTGAGGTCCAAAAAGACCCCATTATGCACAAAATAACCCAGCAGTTATGTGGCTTCAAATTCCCCACTACACCCACAGCCTTTGAGGGGTTGGTAGATGCTATTGTGGAACAACAAATATCGATCAAAGTTGCACGTACCATAGAAGAACGACTTGCCCAACGATTCGGCAATAAACTCGAAATCAATAATGAAACCTACAGCGCCTTTCCAACCGCACAAAACATAGCTGAGGCCTCTATTAGTGATATACGGGCATGTGGGTTGAGCCAGCGCAAAGCGGAGTACATATACAACGTTGCACAACACATTCTATCGGGTAAGCTCGATCTGGAGGCCATGAAAACTAATCCCCATCCAGAGAGTGTAATCAAGGTGTTAGATGAGTTCAAAGGGATTGGCCCTTGGACTGCTGAGCTCACTTTGCTTAGAGGTATGCAACGCTGGGATGTTTTACCTGCCGATGACTTTGGTATAAAACGCGTCATCTCAACCTATTACTACGGAGGCAAATCCATAAAGACGTCTGAGGCCCAAGAAACTGCCAAAACCTGGGGAAAATGGCAAGGACTGGCCGCATTCTATCTTATCTTAGCTGAAGCCAAAAACATCCTTGTTTAGTCCAGTTTGTAGTTTATTTTCGATAGTTTAAAGGCTGAGATAATTCGCGAACTGCATGCAAAGTAGTATCAGCATTTAAAACGTGTATGGCGATAAAACATGTCTTTTTTGCGGAATAAAAGAAAGTAAACAAAGGGGAGGCTATGTTTAGCCTATTTTTCGTTTGTGAGGTATTCGTGGATGCTTTTTGCTGCGATTTTGGCGGTGCCCATTGCGCTGATTACGGTTGCTTCGCCGGTTGCTATGTCGCCGCCGACGTAGACGCCATCTAGACTGGTTTTATAGTTTGTGTCGTTGGCTATGATACCGCCGTGTTCTGTTTTGAGGCCGGGGGTGGTTCCTTGTATGATTGGGTTGGGGGTGCGCCCGATGGCTACGATTACGGTGTCTACTTCTAGGGTTTGTTGTGAGCCCTCGATGGGGACGACGTTGCGTCTTCCTGAGCTGTCGGCGTCACAGAGTTTCATGGTGATGGTTTCCATGGATTTGACGTTGCCTTCTTGGTCGCCGTTGAATTTGGTTGGTGCGGTTAGGTATCTGTAGATGATGCCTTCTTCGTCCGAGTTTTCGATTTCTTCTTGGCGGGCGGGCATTTGGTCACGTGTGCGTCGATAGATTATGGAGACTTCATCGGCGCCTAGGCGTAGGGCGCATCGTGCTGAGTCTAGGGCTACGTTGCCGCCGCCTATGACGGCTACTTTTTTGCCGACTCGGATGGGGGTTTTGCTCTTGGGGAAGTTATAGCTCTTCATGAGGTTTGCGCGGATGAGAAATTCGTTAGCGCTATAGATGCCGTTTAGGTTTTCTCCGGGGACTCCCATGAATTTTGGTAATCCTGCACCAGTGCCGATAAAGACTACTTGATAGCCATTGGCGAACAATTCTTCTACGGTAAAGATTCGGCCAATTAGGGCGTCGGGTCGGAATTCTACGCCTAGGCTTGTGATGTAGTCGATTTCGGATTGGACGATGCGTTTGGGCAAGCGGAACTCAGGTATGCCATACACCAAGACTCCTCCGCCACAGTGAAGGGCCTCAAAGAGGGTGATCTGATAGCCTAATTTAGCTAAATCAGCGGCGACAGTTAATCCTGCTGGTCCGGCGCCGACAACAGCTACTTTTTTACCATTTGACTCTTTAATGGGTGTGGCAACGATGCCTTTTTTCTGCTCAGTATCTGCGGCAAATCGTTCTAGTCGTCCAATTGAGATTGGTTCGCCTCGTTTGCCCAGAATGCAGGTTTTTTGGCATTGCTCTTCTTGGGGGCAGACTCTGCCACAAATGGCGGGTAGGCTGTTGCGTTCTTTGATTTTAGCTATAGCCGCATCATAATTTTTCTGCTGGATAAGTCCTATAAATCCGGGGATATCTACACCCACAGGGCAACCCTCGACGCATTTGGGTGTTTTACAGGTTAGGCATCGCTGGGCTTCAGCTACGGCTTGTTCTTCAGTGTAGCCTAAAACGACTTCTTCAAAGTTTTTAGTGCGGATCGCTGGTTCTTGTTTAGCAACTTCAACGGCTTTTAGCCGATTATTGGGTGTGTTTAGTGGTTGTGACATTTACAATGACCTCCAGTGGGCTCAAAAGATAAGGCTTGTTTTTCTTCTTTGCAATAGCCTCTGAGTCGCAGCATGAGTTCTTTAAAGTCGACTTTGTGGGCATCAAATTCGGGTCCATCCACACAGGCAAACTCGGTTTTACCTGCGATGGTAACTCGACATGCTCCACACATGCCCATTCCATCAACCATGATGGGATTGAGACTTGCAATGGTTTTGATACCATAGGGTCGAGTTATATCCGCTATAACGCTCATCATGATGGGGGGTCCAATAGCAAAGGCGCGATTGAATTGGTAGTTTTTCTCAAGTAAGGATTTTAAAACATCACTTACAAAGCCTTTTTGGCCTTTGGTGCCATCATCGGAGGTAAAGTAAATTTCATCAGAAACGGCGCTCATCTCTTCTTCGAGTATGAAGAGTTCTTTTGAGCGGGCGCCAATGATTGATATTACTTTATTTCCGGCTTCTTTTAGTGCCCTAGCAACTGGATATGCCACTGCTGTGCCCAAGCCGCCGCATATGATAACTGTTGTGCCAAAGTTCTCGATTTCGGTGGCATTTCCCAGGGGTCCAACAACGTTTTGGATTTTTTGTCCTACTTCGAGGTTGCCCAGTTCAGTGGTGGAAAAACCGATTTCTTGAACAATATGAGTAATTGTTCCTTTTTCTTTATTCCATGCGGCAAGTGTGAGGGGTATGCGTTCGCTGTCTTGATTGACTCTGAAAATAACGAACTGACCCGCTTTAGCTTTCGCCGCTATATCCGGTGCATAAATTGTAATTTCTTTAATCACGGGATTCAACTGTTTCTTTGCCGTGATTTCGTTTATTTGAAATTTCTTTTCGGACATTTTTCTCCAAACCACACCTGGCCAGACACTTATAAAAATTTGGTCCCTTCTTGATCCCATTCTCATCTAAGGATTATGTTTTTAGATACAATTTAGCTAAAGGTCCATTGGAATTGTGAGAGGGGTCGAAAGGACTATCGGGGGTAGATGCTAAAAAGTGTCCCCTCTCACAATATATAGGCACATATTGAGCCTAATAAAAAATTTTAACAAATATATAGCAAAAAAATGGGTAATAAAAACACCTGCATTTAACTGGTGATTTTGAAAGCACCAAAAGAATATACACTAAACTGCACAAGCAAAGCTTAATTCCCCAAACACTACACTAAACAAGTGAACACCATGTGCGCCCTAAACTATCGCTTCAAGCTCTGGGTAGTAAACGATAAAAATGAAGCCATCTTTGGCGACGGATTAGCCCAGTTACTCGAAGAAATAGCAAAACGCCACTCCATTTTAGAAGCCTCCAAACAACTGGGCATGTCATATCGCTATGCGCTACACCGAATAACCCTTGCCGAAGAGCGCCTAGGCGAAACACTGGTTATTCGCATAAGAGGCGGCGCAAAAGGCGGCGGATCCTCCGAAGTTACACCATTTGGAAAAACCTTAGTAACCCAGTTCAGACAAACACAAAATAACATAGAAACCACACTCAAAAAACCAACCTAACCCCTAAATAGCAACCTAAACAGAAAACTATCTCGCTATTCACTTAGTTATCCGCCAAATATGTGCCCAATGGCATCAGAGAGTATCTTACCAATACTCTCATGAATTACCAGATTTGCGCGGTTGTCATAGGGGGTTTCAGTTTTATTGATAAGCACAAGATTAGATCCGCCAAAATAGCGCAGTAAACCTGCGGCAGGATATACCATAAGGGAAGTTCCGCCAACAATCAAACAATCTGCCGCTGCAATCGCTTCTATCGCCAAATCCATAACTTTTTTGTTTAATTGTTCTTCGTATAAAACTACCTCGGGACGAACTAAGCCGCCGCATTCGCTACATTTTGGAATAACCCCCGGCTCACAATTTTTGGCGTTAATAATATAGTCTAAACAATATTTTTTATCGCATTGTATGCAGTATTGGCGATGGTTTGAGCCGTGTAGTTCAAGCACATTTTTGCTTCCTGCAACTTGATGTAGTCCATCGATATTTTGCGTTATTATAGTGGACAGCAGGTTGTTTTGTTCAAGTTTGGCAAGAGCTAGATGGGCGGCATTTGGCTTTGCGTCTTTGTATATCAGATTTTCCTTATAGTATCGGAAAAATAATTCGGGGTTGTGTTCAAAAAATGTTCGACTCAAAAGTTCTTCGGGTTGATAGCCGTAAACTTTTTTGGCTGTGTATAGGCCCTTTTCGGAGCGAAAGTCAGGGATATCACTCTCGGTTGAAACGCCTGCGCCCCCAAAAAACACTGTGTTTTTGCTGTTCTGGATTATACTTGCAAGCATTAGGGCACCTCAAAATCTTGTGAGGTGAAATTTGCATAATATCTGCCTGATTGGGCAGTGAATTTTAACACGCAATAATCGGGATCGGTGACCCCTTTGGAATAATATAGGGTATCGCCGTCACGCCAGATCATCTCTTTAGCGGTACTGTCCTCTAAAACAGTCATAGTTCCAAGTAATTGAACACCGCGAAAGAAGCGCTTATCAAAAAAATATATACACGCCTTGGGGTTTGCACGATATTGTGCCACGCGACGTGAAGAGGTGTTGGTGGTGAACCAAAATTCTTTGATACCCTCTCGTTTGCGTGGCGGAAGCATGGCTTTTAGGTTAGGAAATCCCGCGTCATTTATTGAACCGATAAATGCTACTGTTTGCTTATCAATCAAATTACCAATTGTTTGTTCAGGATTACGCAAATCATATCCCCATTCTACGCCTTAGAGACGAAGCGTTACAAACGTCAAGTTTAGCTTGCCCTTAAAGTTTATGTGCATTTCTTTGGGACAATTAAAATGTTGTATCTTCGTCGGGTTTATTTGCCTTTAAGAGTTGTTTTAGGGTTTTGTGGCATTTGTTGCATTCAAGCATGGCGTTACCGCAGTGAGGACAGTACAACTCTCCATTTAGAAGTCGCTCTAGAAGTGTTAATAGTTCTGCTTTGTTGTGCAAGTCTAGCTCTGTGTCCACTTTAACCGCAGTTTCTTGGGCGGGTTGGGGTGGTTTTTCTTCATTTATAATTTCTTGATAAACTTTGGAGATGCTTGTTTTTCCTTCGCGAAGTTTTTGTTTGTCATCTTCGCTGGCTTTTTCTATGATTTTTTTTCCCCGCTCAAGAGTTCGGGTTGATACACCTGCTTTTTTAGCAACCGACTCAGCAGGTTTTATCTTAAGTTCAGGTCCAGAAAAAGCATCTGTATCCTCCTCTGCATCATCATCGGAGAGGGATTCTTCTTGTTGTTGTGGGTTGGATTGGTTTTTGTTTTTTTTGTTTTGTTGTTTTGCTATGGCTTTTTCGATTTCTAGGAGGGGTACGGCGAGTTCGATTAGTTGAAAGTTGTTTAGGTGGCGTCGTCTGAGGTTGGCTTCTATGACGAATTTTTTTTCAAGCAGTTTGTCGTCGAATTGTTTTACTTCAAAGTCGGGTTCGATTTCAAGTTCGGTGCAGGCGCGGAAGCGGTGGTGACCGTCGAGGACTTCGAGGTTTTCGTTAACAATAATGGGGTAGTGTTGGCCTTCGGTTTCTATGGAGCGTTTGAGTTCGGTGAATTCTTCTTCGGACATTCGGGGTAATAGTTTGTCGTATTCAGGGTTTAGGTGCAGGCTCATTGATGCTCACTCTTCTTTGAGGGGTTTAGGTATTTAAAGGGTGGTATGGTTAGGGGGTCATTAATTGTCTGCTTGAGATAGTGTAGATAGCGAGATTGGGGTTTGTTTATGTTGTAGATGAAGTTTTGTGTTTTATTTTTTTGTTTTAGGGGGTTGGTTTGGGTTTGGGTTGTTAGTTTTGTGTGTTTTTGTGTTGGGATTGCTTGCACCGCAAGTATTATTAGACGGCATGTGTTTAGCTTCTTGATCAGTCTCATCATTGCGAGGGTATCACTCGCTATAATGCGATTAACAAATAATCAATCAATCTAAATAGATAATAATTTACAGGAGTTGCATATTTACGGGAACATCCCAAACCTTTACTATAAAGTACGTTGTACATGCTAAATTTGAAATCGAAGGTATAGTCGAAAAGCCAGATGTTATTGGCGCAGTTTTTGGACAAACCGAAGGCCTCTTTGGACCAGAACTTGATCTGCGCGAACTACAAAAAACCGGCCGTATCGGCAGAATCGAAATTGACCTCCATTCTAAAAACGACCGCACAAACGGCTCCATCACCATCCCCACCAGCCTAGACCGCGTATCAACCGCTCTTATCGCCGCAAGCGTTGAGAGCATAAACCGCGTCGGACCCTGCAGCGCCAAAGTCAACCTTGAACGCATCGAAGACATACGCGAAGCCCGCCGAAAAGTAATCATCGACCGCGCCAAAGAAATCCTCCACAAATGGAACATCGAATCTATCCCAAGCGTCGATGAAGTCTACAAAGAAATCAGCGACACCATGAAAGTCGGCAAAGTCGAAAAATACGGCCCCGAAGAACTCCCAGCCGGACCCGGCCTAGAAGGCTCCAAAGACATATACGTAGTCGAAGGCCGAGCTGATATCATCAACCTCATGCGATGCGGCATATTCAACACCATCGCCCTAGAAGGCGCCAAAGTCCCCGAATCCATCAAAAAAATAACCAAAGAACGCAACGCCATAGCACTCCTAGACGGCGATCGCGGAGGCGACCTCATCCAAAAAGAACTCCTCCAAGTAACCAACGTCAAATACGTAGGCCGCGCACCCCGAGGCAAAGAAATCGAAGAATGCAACTGTAAAGAAATAAACGAAGCAATCGAAAACAAAATCCCAGTAGCAGAACTACGCGAAACCACTAACACGCCCACCCCCACCACTACAAACAAACCCTCCCAACCACCCACACCACCACAAGTTCACCAAATACCCAAAAAAGTCGCACCCACACCAACACCCCCAGCACCTGAGCGCCGCAAAATCGAGGTCCCCGAAGCAGTAAGCCAAGCCGCAAAAGCACTCGTAGGCACACTTGAAGCAGTAATGCTAAACGAAAAACTTGAACTAATCGAACACCTGCCCGTCAGCCAACTCGCAGAAAAACTCCAACAAACAACCGACGTAAACACCATCGTCTTTGACGGCATCATCACCCAACGCATCGTCGACATAGCCGCCGACAAAAACATCAAACGCATAGTAGCCTCCCGCATATCCGAAGCAGTCAAACCCGCACCCAACGTCGAACTAGTAACATTCCAACACGCCCTACCCCCAACATAAACAACCCCTTCCTCTTCTTCGTCGTCTTATTTTCTTCACCCTTTTCACAACATCAGACAATATTTGTACGACACATCAATTCACAATGTTCTGGTTTCTGTAGATCCCGAACCAAAAATATCTGAACAACTTAAGTCGATAGAGTTTTTTCGAAACCCTTATCCGTGCCCCAAAGTTTACCTAGAGTGAATTTTTGTTGGTATGTCATATGAGTTATAAGGTGCAGTTAATAAACCCCCAAGAAAAAGACCGCTTTTTTGAAAATTATGCGCCCCAATTGCTCTATACAAGTAAAGCCGATATCTATGGTTGCTGTATTAAGCTCTTGACAAATTCCCGCCAAATAAAGGATCTGTGGGAAGACAATTTTTATAGCGCAAACGAAAACATCCGCAGTCATGGGCGCCTCATCGTGCTCCAAGAATCCAATCAACCCATGAGTGTTCACTATGATCCCTACACCAAAACAGCTTTTCTCATAAATGTAGACTACTACGGCTGGATCAAAAGTATAGCCCTTGCCCTTGCAAGTGATATTTTAGAGGATGAACATCGCATCTACTCTGTTCATGGAGCGGTTATTGACATTAGTTGTTTGGGAGTATCTATTATTGCACCCTCTGGAACGGGTAAAACCACTCATTCCTGGGGGTTGCTGCGAATCCCAACGGCGCGTTTAATCAGTGATGATTGGTATTTTGTACGTCTTAGTTCACGCGAGCCCTTAGCACTTGGCTCTGAAAAAAACACCTACATCCAAGCTGATATTGGCAAAATCTGGAATGAATATGAACAGCTGGTAGATAAGGCACGATTAGATGAGCGGGGTAGAGCAATAGTTAATGTACGCTGGATAGTGGGTGGGGGCGGTGTTATTCCCATGGCAACATTGCACAATATTATTCTGCTCAAACGCGACCCCACCGACAACCAGATCATAACACAGCTAAGTGTCAAAGAAGCCCTAAACTATATGCGTGAGCACGACTTCTGCAATCCCCATCAACTAGTCCGCGATAAACGTAAACTAGAACTCAGAACCAACTTTTTTGAACAGATCTTTGAGAAATGCAAGATACATCTGATAAACACCACCGGTACCCCGCAACAAACCCAAACCGAGATCCGAAAGCTTTTAACGTTAACAACCCCCTTCGATACGAAATATTCTAATTAGTTTACAGGCAAGCCATAACTAAAGAGGAAACAGCTTGAAACTACTCTACATAGCCATCGACGGCATGGGCGATCTGCCAATCAAAGCATTAGGCAACAAAACCCCCCTTGAAGTAGCACACACTCCCAATCTAGATTCACTGGCCCAAAGTGGACAAACGGGTCTGATGTACACCGTTGGTAAAGGAGTGGCACCAGAGAGTGATGCCGCAGTAATTTCTCTGTTAGGTTATGATCCCTTCAAGTACAGTCCAGGCCGAGGCGTCATCGAAGCCGCCGGCGCAGGCTTAGAAATGCAAGACGGTGATTTAGCTCTGCGGTGCAACTTTGCAACCCTAGGCACGGGCAAAACCATTCTAGACCGCCGAGTTGGACGCAACCTCACAACTGAAGAGGCTATCGAACTCACTGAGGCTGCAAACAAGCAAATCAAGTTAACCTCCTATCCAGCCGATTTTGAATTCAAAAATACTCTTGGTCACCGTGCGGTTTTGCTCATCAAAAGTAAAGCCCAGCCCCTTTCCAGCGCTATCACAAACAGTGACCCCGCATACACTACAATCAATGGTATCGGTGTTGCCCAAATCAATGTTGATATGATGTTAAAAACTGTCCAACCCACCGATAATACTGATGCGGCCAAAGTCTCGGCAGGCTTAGTTAACGAGTTCATCGAAAAATCTCACACTCTTTGGGAAACTTGTCCCCTAAATATTCAGCGCGCAAAAGAGGGTAAACTCAAAGCAAATGTTGTTTTGACACGTGATGCAGGTCATTTACTGCCGAGATTCTTCAACATAAATCAACAATACCAGCTCAGTTTTGCCTGTCTTGCAGATATGCACACCGAACGCGGTATTGCCCAGCTTGCAGGTATGGATGCCTCCTTGCTTCCCCCGCCTACCTCAAACATCCAAGCTGACCTTGAACTTCGAGTAGAAGCACTTCTCCAAGGGCTACCCCATCATGATTGCTTCTATATCCATCTAAAAGGTCCCGACGAACCAGGTCACGACGGCAACTATAACCTAAAAACAGACCTCATCACAGCCATTGACAAATACTTCTTTGGCCCGCTCCTTAAACAAATCAATCTAAAAGACACCATTATTTGCGTAACCTCCGATCACGCCACACCCTGTGAAAAAAAAATCCACACCGATACACCTGTTGCAGTATTGATTGCCGGCGGTAAAACCAACCCCAGCAATAACCCCGCCAAATTTTCCGAGAGAGAATGCGAACAAGGTAAATTGGGCCTCATTGAGCAGGGTTATGAATTGATGCCCAAACTTATGGAACTATTCAAAAAATAGCTCAACTCCAAGCGCACAATATGCGGTAAATAAACTAGGTAAACAAAGTTATTGGCATGGCTAGTTTACACCATATATTTTGCTCCATTCCCTTTGTGAGACCTTCAATAATTTGTTCTTACCCATAAAATGTATGGAACATACACAAGATTACCCTTGTTAAAGTTCTATATTTTTAGAATTCGTTACGTCTAAGCTGAATAGAACACGATAAACAAGTAAATTTCTGTTAGACTTATAATCAGTTGTAGTATGATTAATATTATAAAAAAAGGTGTGGAGAAGTTAATAACGGAGTGTAATTAAGACATTTACCTTGTTATCAATTTTGGGGGCGTCTTCGTCGCCTACTTTGTCATTGTCGTTGCCGATTACAATTCTAAGCGAAGCGGGTAAGACTGGAAATATTAGTGTATGCTTCTCATTTGCTTTGCCAAAGTATTCTTTGAATGAAATAGGCGAACCATTGTATGTGTAGCTGACTTCAATGTAGCAGGTATCAGTTGAATTTGGTGTAGCTTCTACTACAATGTAGCTGGCGTAGCGCATTGTTTCGTGATAGATGGTTTCTTTGTCTCCTGCGGTGTGAACTACGGTTTTGTTGACGATAAGCTCGGACTCTTCAAGGTTTACGATCTTTCGCCAGTCTTCAGCTCTTTTGTTTGCAGCGGCTAGTTCTTCGTTTAATGTTGCTATTCTATTGTTTAGGCTGTTAATTGTTGCGGTCTGGTCGGGGTTTTGATTTTGATTTTGCATCAAAACCGCTATTTCGTTTGTTAATTTCACTATTTGGGCATTTAGATCTTCAATTTTTTTGTCTTTTTTGTCTAACTCGGTTGTGTCATTGGTCTTGAGGGTAAATGCGGCTATTGTACTTGCAGCCAGTATAATGCAGATTAGGCCTAATGCAATCACCATTATACTGGGGCTCTTTTTTGTTTGAGTCTCCGGAATCATTTGAGTCTCTTCCGCTTCTTTGTGCTCTTTTGAATCTTAAATAGTTTTTCCATATTCTATCCCCTGACTGTATAACCTGAAAGGGGTAGTTAGTATTTGATGTTTAGATAGAACAGCACAAGAAGAGCCGCCATCTCAAAAAGGTCAGGCAGAAATGCAAATGGACCTAGGCCGAAGAGTCCAAAGCCTAAAACACCAATTACAAAGGGACTCCAAGCTACTTCCTTTATGAGTAGAAAAGTTGCAAATAACAGCAAGCCTATGGTAAATTCTGATTTGGTTCTTAAGTAGATGCTTACATAACTAACAATTAGAACTGAAATTAACACTACATTTATGGTTGAGAGTATGGTTCTTGCCCAATAATATAGCTCAAGATCAGCCGGATTGGGACGATATACTCTTGCTTCAAAAGGAAAAGGCTGGGAATTTTTCACTTCGGTCTGGTAGAAGGTCATTAAAACTGCAGCACAAACAGATAGAACTAACAAAGCGATAAGCAGAACCAATATGGCTTGTTTTCTATTCATCATTTTCTCCCTCTTACTTGTTCTCCTTTTTCTACTTTTTCCCGATTTTCTTCACAATCTCCTCAAACAGACCATAGTTATCCTCAAGAGTCTGTGAAAGAAAATATGTTGCCCCATACCTATCCCCAACAGAGGTCACCATACGGTTTTTTTCCAGCACCTCTAGATGATGCCGCATAGTTTTGTAATCCATCTTGAGCAATGATGCCAACTGATTGGCGTTCTGGGGCGTTTCTTTTAATGCATCAATTATTTTCGCACGAGTCAACCCGCCTCGGGTGCCTGCAATTAACCAGCCCAACACATATTTTAGTGAACGAGCGTTTACAGACATCCAGTTGCCTCTCATGCTTCTTGGGGGAATGTTATTCTGTTGAGGTTATAAAGGTGCGCTTTTTAGACCCAACAAAGAAGAAATTAGACAGATTACAGATCGCCATTATTAATTGCCACCATGACAGATACCGCCAGTTTTACGCTACAATCACACCCAACAACAGCCTAATACAATACTGATCTTCTGCTCTTACCAGTTGCACAGGCGGTTAATTTCGATAAAAAAGAAGCAGAAGCAAGTTACAGCTAATTTGGGTACAATTTGGGTATAATTATGAAAAATTATTTAATAATTATAATACTAAAGATGAGAAAACCAAGAAGACTTGAATAACTGGAAATATAATGCTGACTAAGGTCTGTTCAGGTTTTTCTTGTCAAGTTAACATGCAGGTGTTGTATATGGGAATAGTAAACCGGGCAGTAAGAAACATTTCAAGACGAAAAATCAGAGCGTCGCTAGTTATCATTGCACTTAGTATCTCTCTATCAATTATGATCTCCATTCCTGCAGGGCTCATGGCTAATCAGGAAGCGGCAAATGATATGGCTAATAATTTAAGTTCAACCATAACCGAAACCGGTGAATCAATCACTCAGGCGCTAAGCCAAATAGATGTCACCATGTCTTCGCGGTTTGCCGGGTATGGGTTTAGTCCTGATGCTACCCCCACAATAATCCAAGGGGGCCAGATACCCCGAGACGGACAAGTCCTAAATCCATCCAATGCACCAGGATTTGGTGATAGATATGGCGGGTTTAGAGGCGGCGAAATATCAGGTCAGTTTGGCGGGGCCCTGCAGGCATCCACACCGATGAATCAAGAGCTCTACTCAGACATAAGCAACATCAACGGCGTTGCTGCGATGTTGCCCTCACTTGAAGCCTCCGATGGAAGCCAAGAACAAACCCTAGAAATGATGGGCCGATCCTTCACGACCCAAATCATTGATTACACCATAAAAGGCATACCCCTAACTTCTGAGTTGCTATCATCATACAATATTTTACCCTCAAATATTGTTGCAGGACGAAACCTTCGAGCCGATGAAACCGGCGTAGTTTTGCTTAGCCAAAATAATTCAGCATTTTTCTCTGCAAAAGTCGGCGACACCATTACCATCTTTGACACAGACTTTATCGTTGTAGGCATCTATGAACCCAGCGCATCAACCGATAATTTGATTCTCTACATGAATCTCTCTGACGCCCAAACCATAACCAACAACACCGGATACATAACAAGCCTCAAAATATTCACAACCAGCAGTGAGGTAGTCAACACAGTAGTTGAAGAAATCAGATCACTCCACCCCGAGGTAACAGTAATTACCGGACAAGAACGCCTAAACCAACTGGAATATATGCAGTCAAGATACAACGAAGCCATAGAAAGCTCCCAAGCATCCATAGCCGCCACACAAGCAACAGCACTCCAAGAAATCATCGTGGTTGTAGCCGCAACCAGTTTAATTGTGCTCTTTGTGATGCTCTACACAGTGCGAGAACGCACCAAAGAAATCGGCACTCTCAAAGCCATAGGATTTAGCAACCGAGCCGTCATGGCACAATTCATACTCGAAGGCCTCCTGCTAAGCACCATTGCAGGCATAATCGGCGTCGCCATAGCCAGTTTTGCCGCACCAACCCTCTCCTCACTACTACTCCCAAGCGTCCAATCCAGCTTAGGCTTTACCCTCAGCGCAACCGGACCCATTGTTGCCGCAACAACAAATCCAGTCACTTTGAGTGTTGAACTTGTGTTAGCAACACTTGGAGGAGCCATGCTACTTGGTGTGTTGGGTACGCTCTACCCATCGTGGAGAGCCGCAAAAATACGCCCCGCGGAGGCAATGAGATATGAATAACCCAGTACTGCAAATCGAAAACCTAACCAAAACCTACACCCTAGGCAAAAATCCAGTTAATGCCCTAACGAATCTAAACCTACAAGTCAACCGAGGCGAATTCATAGCCATTATGGGTCCAAGCGGAAGCGGCAAAACAACCCTGCTAAACGTCATCGGATGCATCGACAAACCCACAAGCGGCAAAGTCCACCTCGACAACATTGATGTCACAAACACACCCGAGAACAAACTCTACAAAATACGCCAAGACAAAATGGGCTTCATCTTCCAATCCTTCAACCTCCTGCCATATTTAAACGCCAGAGAAAACGTAGAACTGCCTCTAGAAAACAAAATCAAAAACAAAACAGAACGCAAAAAACGAGCAAGCGAACTCTTAGGTCTTGTCGGCCTCTCAGGCAGAGAAAACCATCGCCCCCAACGCCTAAGCCAAGGCGAACAACAACGCGTCGCCATCGCACGAGCACTAGCCAACGAACCCGCCATCATACTAGCCGATGAACCCACAGGCAACCTAGACAGCCAAAACAAACAAGAAATCATAAAACTCTTAGCAAACCTCAACCTAACAAGGGGCACCACCATAATCATGGTAACCCACGACATACAAGTGGCAAACCACACAGAACGCATGCTTCTACTAAAAGATGGCAAAATAGTCACAGAAAAAGCAGGCCTGCACATAGCCAAAAAACAAAGCAAATGTCCCCACTGCAACTCATCCATAAAAATCAGCGATGAAACTTGCCCGACCTGCAAAAAAGCACTCTTTGAAACAGACGAATTCTTTACCACATAGATAGAAAAAACGGGCAAACACAGTTTTCCACCCTTTTTTGTCTTCAGATAACTCATTATTCATATGGTTTTAGGTTTGTCTACCCATAGGGTAACCAAAAAAATTCTGCGTAAATCTTACCCTGATCAAAGCACACGATAGACTGTGTTCTAGCACTAAAACGTAAAATATACAGATGTACCAATTGATAGGTTTAAAAGGTAATCAGCTAACCAGTTGTTGGTGAAAAATTTGGGCGTGAAAAATAAAAAAATCGCTATCCCAATCATAATCCTTTTGGTTATCAGTGTCGCGCTATGTCTAGGTTTAGGTTCAATACTTAGTAACAGTCAAACATCAAACACACAACCAAAGAGTATTGTTTATGGCAAAGAGACAGCCATTGAAATTGCTTTGCCTTTTGCTCAGGCATATGCCCAAGAATATAACCGTACCCTAACAACAACCAAAGCAACTCTCAGAGAAACCGATAGACCTTATTGGTTCATAGAAATTGGACTTGAAACTGTAGAAAACCCTGAATCTAAATATCACCTCAAAACTCCTGGTTATGAGGTAACAGTATGGGCAGATACCGGAGAAATATATCATCAATGTGTAATACCTCCGTATAGTGAGCAAGATTTTAAAATCTCTCTTGAGAAGGCAATTGAGATCGCTTATCCTATCACTCAGGTATACGCTCAAAATAACAATCGCACCATAGCAACAACCGTAACAGGCTGGGCAGGTTATGTAGATTCACGCCCATGTTGGCAAATTGACATAAACTTTGAAACAATGAGCGGCGATGAGAAAGCACTACATTTAGTTCATGGACATCCATACGGAATCCAGGCATATGCAGTCACTATCTGGGGAGATACCGGAGAAGTACGCTCACAAAACGAACAAGGCTACTACTAGCTAAAAGATCACAACAAACCTGTTCACACTCAAATTTACACTACAACAAATGACGCTTCAAATCATCTAATAGATATTTTGTCTGTGAAAATATAGCGAAGAAAAGCTTCTTTTAATCAATGCAACTCTAAAACGCTGTTCTGTTCACAAAAGTACGGTATTCGAGCCCTATTCGGTGTAGTGTTAAATAGAGGGGGGTGTTAGTCAGTTCGTTCGTGAACATCATTACCCTCAGTAGCGGTGTTGCCATAAATTTCACCGCCTAATCTATCAACGGTTCCATACATGTTGTATACTCCACCACCATATCCCTGTGCGGTGTTGTTAGTAATTACGCCTCCAGACATCTCAAAATGACCTTTCCACATAAATACACCCCCACCGCCAGCATACCAATCAGAGACAGTTGCTGTGTTACCCGATATTTTACCGCCCGACATCTTAAAAGTACCCTCATTTACATACACTCCAGAGCCACGTTCGGCAACGTTATCCGAAATCACTCCACTAACTAACTCAAAAACACCACTAGCCGAGATGTCTACCCCGCCTGTGTTACCGGAAATTTTGCCATCAACCATAATAAGAGTACCAATAACAATTATACCCAAACCTGTAGAACCAGCCTCATGGGTCACAATAATACCATCAATCGTTAATCTGCCGCCATTCATAACACGAATAACACCCTGACCATCCCAACCAACTAATCTAAAAAAATCAGTTTTACTGTCACTTGTTAAGGTAATATCTGCACCTGTTGGAATGGTAAGTTCAGGACCAAGAAAAATATCGGTAGTAAACGCAATAGTTGTAGGCACACCAACCGCGGCATTATTAATGGCTTCGTTAAGCTCAGACGCAGTCTTAACACGTATAAGACCATCATCGTCTACTATCAAAGATCGATATACAAACAGAGCAGAAACCAACACCACGACCGCAATTATCACAGAAACAACTATCAGAGTTCTACGATGTGAAGCATTTAAACTAGACTTGGGTGTAACAGCCACACAATAACCCCCATTAAATTGAAACTAAATGATACATATGACTCTTATTTCTTTCTGTTCATCTGTGTAATTTTGCACTCGCAGGTTATAGCTGACTAAACTATATCAATTTATTTGACACGGCAGTTTACACCCATCAATGAATCATGCTAAAACACTGCAAAGAATCATTTTAGACAATGTACATCATGTTGTAGGGTTGTTACAGCCACATAGGGATATGTTAGGATAAGGTAATTTTAGTGTGGTGTTGGATTTGGTTCAACCAATTTTTAAATGTCCCTTCTGTGATGTTCCGCCCTGGCACACCCGTATGATGTTTTGGAAACACATCCATGAATGCTTACAGGCTACCCAGGGCAGTCAAAAGATTCAAGTTGCTACGGTTGTTAACATAGAAGAACCGATATAATCAAGTAGTAAGCATTAACAAAATCGGTTAATAATACTATTTTTTGTCTATCAGTTGGCAGTTATTTAGATGACGGTTAGGGTTAGGGTTGATTTGATGCTGCTTATGTTTCGGATGCGTTTGAGTACGTCGTCTTTTATGTGGTCTAGGGAGTCACCTTTGACTTTTGCTACCAAGTCATATGCGCCTAATGCGAGATAGACTTCTTGAACTTCTTCGATTTTTTTTAAATCTGCAAGCGCTATGTGGCTTGATTCTGCTTCGGCGGTTATAAAAATAAATGCACTTCGTTTAGGCTTCAAAACAGGTTCTTCAACAGTAGTAGTGTTGATTATTGGCCTCTGCTCTATCAAAATGTTTTCCAAATAATTCAGCTCCAATATGATTAATTATTTTACATAGAACTGTATTAAACCTAAGTTGCTGTAATGATGTAACAACAAAGCAATATATGCGCCATATTAGCGCTAATAAGAGGAAAAAGAAGGTTGGTTTTATAGTCAGTGTTAACTGTCGGTTGTTTGTTTTCTTTCCAATGAGAATATTTCGTATTTGTTGCCTAGTACTTTTCGACCATCTAGATAGTCTAGCTCTACTAGAAATGCGATGCCTGAGACTTTGCCGCCCATTTTTTCTACGAGTTCAAGGTTTGCTTTAGCGGTGCCGCCGGTTGCAAGTAAATCATCAATGATAAGTACGGTTTGATCTTTGCTGATGGCGTCTTGGTGGATTTGTATGGTGTCGCTTTCGTATTCTTTTTGGTAGGTTAGATCAATGCATTTGTAGGGGAGTTTGCCTTTTTTGCGAATTGGGACAAATCCTGCGTTGAGTTCGTATGCTATGGGGGCTCCGATGATAAATCCGCGGGCTTCGTTTGCAACAACTAGATCGATATTTTTGTTGCGGTAATGGTCGGCAATTTGTTTGATGACTGATCGGAAGCAGGTGGGATCTTTTAGAAGGGGAGTTATGTCCCAAAAGACTACTCCTTTGAATTCTGGGATTCTTCGGATATGGTCTTTGAGATTTATTTTATCAGGGTTATTCATCCTTGTTTTCTCCTATGCGAAGGCGCTTTTTAGGGCTTGGTTGCAGTTGCAGGTGGGAGTGTTGGGGGTTTTTGTGATGGCTTCGGTTATGATGCGTTTTACGTTTTCTACGCCGGTTTTCATTATGTTTACGATGTCATCGACGCATACGGCGTGGTCTTTCCAGCAGTCGTAGTCGGTTACGGTGGATATGTTGGCGTAGCAGATTTCTGCTTCTCTGGATAGGACGACTTCGGGAACCATGGTCATGCCGATTATGTCTGCGCCCCATTGTTGGTAGAGTTTGGATTCTGCTTTGGTTGAGAAGCGGGGGCCCTCGATGCAGATGTAGGTGCCTTTTTTGTGGTGTTTGATGTTTAGGGTTTGGGCGGTGTCAAGGAGTACGTTGTGTAGTTGGGGGCACATGGGTTCTGCGACGGATATGTGGCATACTTTGCCCTCTTGGAGGGTGTAGAAGGATTGTTCTCTGCGGGTGGTGCGGTCAATGAATTGGTCACAGAACACGACGTCGCCGGGTTGGTAATCTTCGCGTAGTGAGCCCACGGTGGATGCGGCTAAGATGCGTTTTACTCCTAGGCGTTTTAGTGCCCAGATGTTGGCCCGTACGTTTATGTCGGTGGGTCGAATGGTGTGCAGTTTGCCATGTCGGGGCAGAAACGCTACCACTCGTCCGCCTAACTCGCCCACAGTGATGGTGCCGGAGGGTTGGCCATAGGGTGTATCTATGGTGATTTCTTGGATATTTTTGAGAAGTTTAGGGTCACAAAGACCCGTTCCGCCGATTACTCCAAATTCAGCTTGCATGTTTTCTAAAATGCAGGCGCTGGGTTAATAAAAATAGCGACAAAAAACCCAACCAAAAATTGTGCAACTATCCCGTAGATTTTCGCGTTAAGTTTTGTTGTCTAGGTAGGCCTTTTCGCGTTAAGTTTTGTTGTCTAGGTAGGCCTTTTCGCGTTAAGTTTTGTTGTCTAGGTAGGCCTTTTCGCGTTAAGTTTTGTTGT
>NZ_WRFL01000039.1:0-23845 GCF_009778815.1 Candidatus Bathycorpusculum sp. | reverse complement strand
TAACACTTGCCATGGGCATAGCAGGCATCATCGTATTCCTACTCACCGAAGACATGAGCAGAACAATGACTCTAGTAGACAAATGGACCATCGTGAATGTCATAATATTTGCAGTACAGATCATAGCCATAGTCTTTGTCTTCAAACACCAAAAGACCAACAATGCAGACAACACAGAGGAGCCTAACTCCTCTGTCCCTGCATTCGACGCACAATAATCTTTTTTATTTTTGATGAAATAGGCGAGCGTCGCCTTGCCACATTGTTGCGGTAGGTTTGCGCAACCAGTATGTTGCGCTAAACCCAAAATCGAGCATTCTTTCTTTAATTTTAAGCAACTATTTTGTTCTGCCAAAAACTAACTCATACATTATCTTTGAAGAGGGTTTCGCGGTTTTCTTCTAAGACTTCGAGCATTTCTCTGGTGCTTTTGACCGTTAGGCGCTTCATACGCAAAATATTGTTGAATATGACTATACAAAAAATATATTTGCTCCCAAAGTGTGCATCCGCTCAAGGGTAGCCAAGAAAAAAACAAAAACTACTTTTGTCCCAAGGCCAAAAAAAGAAGAAATATTCAAAATTAAATAGGCGACTATTTTGGGAGTTTCAATGAAGCTATCGGATTCTAAGAATGAATAAATAATTAAAAAGAGCTGATTAACTCTTGAAAGGGCTTGATTTAAAGCCCCTTCAAGAGCTCACCTTAAGCGTCAAATTTGTTTAACGCTTAAGGATTTCCAATATTGCCTATCCCTTGAGAATAATATCAAACATCTTTATGTTTGAACCATTACCCTTGATATCAAATCTCAAGAAATAACCATCCCCAAGAGCAATCTCGCCATCAATATTACGGTTATTAGCATTAGTACTGAGAACAAATTCTCGGCCATCAACAACCAATGTTAAAACCTTACCATCAAGACGCAAATTGTTCTGGCTCAAACCATTCCTCAATATTCCTGCAGCCCGCTCTTTTAAGAACTCAAAGTCTTTTGTAACATCCGGCAACTTGTCAATAATTCTTGTGTCAAGTAGGGTATCGCAATCAGAACAATAGATACCCATCAAGCCCTCAGCCTCAACAGTCGCCTCAGTAATCGTCTTCTCATAAGTCCCGCCAACATGATTGTCACCATTAACGGGAATTTCACGGTATTCAATATGTGACGCATCATTAGCACACACACGCATTTCCTGACCAACATCAGTACAGTAGCAGGAACAACAACTACGCCAACATAATTGTGACCAAGAGCTGGAACAACATCACCCATAGTTTCACTGCAACGCGAGCAACCGTAAATAGTGTAACCATCGTCCTCACAAGTTGGAGCAACAACAACATCCACTACAACCACAAAATCATGACCAAGATCAGGAACAACCTCGAAGTAATAATCAGTACAACGCAAACAAACGTGAAACATTGAACCATCAGAAGTACAAGTAGCAGGAACAACAACGGTAAAATAATTGTGGCCAAGAGCTGGCAAAACTGTGTTGCTGATTTCTTCACCGCAAACAGAGCAAGTCACCTTAACGTAACCATCCTCAGTACAAGTAGCCGCAACTCTTTCAGTCACTTCAGTATGACCAGTCGCATCAATAACCTCAAAGCTAAGTGTCTCACCGCAAACAGAGCAAGTCACCTTAACGTAACCATCCTCAGTACAAGTAGTCGAAACAGTCTCAGTCTCTTCAACATGATCAAGTTTCTTCAGAACCTCAAATGCAAAATAATCACAACGACTGCAAGTAACAGTTATCACACCATCTTCCTCGCAAGTTGCACCCACAGTAACAACAATGAAATCATGACCGATGTTAACAATAGGATTACCATACATTTCAGCGTTAGAAATCGTGCCGGTGCAGTAGTTGTTGATTACGCCGTCTATGTTGTGGATTATAACTCTATTACCGCTAATTGTACCAAAGTTGTGGATAGTTTCGCCTTCGTTGTCGATTTCGCCGTTTATTTCGTGTATTATGCCCTCGATATTGTTGTAGATTACACCGTTGTTGTAGAGTATACCGTTGTTGTAGATTACACCGTTATTATAGAGTATACCGTTGATAAAAATTCTGCCGTCAAGTCTTAGTGTAACGTCATTGTTGATTGTAAGGGTGCCGTCAATAATGACGGTATAGCCAGTTACGATTGTTATGTCAGTTTCGCCATTGATTAACGCGTTTTGCAATTCGGCAGCATTTTTTACTTCTGTTGTAAAAGTTGCAGATGCTGTTATAGATATCGTAGGTAGTAGCATGAATGCCATGGATAGCACCATAAGCATCATTGTTATTTTCTTAAATTCTGTTTTCATCTTAAAACCTTACTTCAGCAATACAGCCACCGATTTTAATACATTGTCTTGACAGCTAACAATTATAACACAATAAACATTTCTTTATTGGTATTTTAGTGGTAAATCGGCGGTTTTATTAACATACAGGTACTTTGCTTGGGTTTTAGGGCATTTGTGTGCTAAATTACTAACCTCATAATCAGAATTATGTTGGTGATGTAACTCAAAGCAACCTCAATCAAAGCAACAACTTGCAGAAATGCTTACTTTTTTACCAACACACCCCTGATAGAATTATTAACGGACACACTAAAAAATAAGCGTGAACTTAAAAAAATTTTGTATTAAACCCAAACTTGATACTCTTCACATAGGTTATATCGATAAAGCTGAAAAAATCATAAATTTGTTCGTTCTTTTAAAATGGCCATGACTATCTGTTGACGTTAGTGTTTGTTTTATTGTCGGGTTGTATGTGTATCGATATATGCAACGCGGCCTGTGTGGCTTTACGGTTTTGAAAGTATTGTTAAGCAGTCTACTTGATGTAGAGGTAAATTGTGTGTGATGGATGTCCTATTTGGGGGTTTTCACAGAATTTCTCAATTTTTTCTGGGTGCCATCCCATGATTTCGTAATCGTGTGATATTATGCGTGTTCCTGGTTTGAGGTCATGTTCTAGTTTGGGTTTGATTTTTTCGTTGGCGCTTGTTGTTAAATATAGGTAGACTACATCTGCGGAGGTTAGGTTGACATTGAACATGTCATCGTTTATGATGGTTACTCTGTTTTCTAATCCGTTTTCATGGATGGTGGTGCGTGCTTTTTTTGCTAGATCCTCGCGTAGTTCGATGCCGACGCTGTGGGCACCGAAAATTTTTGCGGCCATAATAACTGTTCGGCCGTCTCCTGAGCCCATATCAAAGAAGATTTCATCAGCTTTTAACTCTGCGAGTTTTAGCATGTACTCTACAACACTATTTGAGCTTGGAACAAACGGGGAGAGCGACATTTTATTTCTCCATGATGGTTTAGGTTACATATGTTTCTTTTTTGGTTTGTTGGGATCTGCGGGCTTCTCCGCATTTAGCACAGCTTTGTGCACAGAGATCAATGTATTTTTCTTCATCTTCTAAAACTGTGGCGGCGGCTTTGGTGCATAATTTGCTTGGTTCGTTGCATCCTTCTTTGGCGCATAGTTCTGAGATGTATTGGCAAATTTCTTTGACGTCTTGGGGTTCTAAGACGGCTCTTTGGGTGCGTACAAGCAGGCAGAGTTCTCGGGCCATGACACAGGTTTTTATAAATTTTATGCGTTCTAAAATTTCTTCTCGCAGTTTCTTTCGGCTTATTTCCACAGCTACATCTCCTTGTGCAACAGGCGCAAACAACCAACAGAATAGACGATTCTACACTTAAAAAGGTGCTGTTAACCTGTTCAAGAGTTGCAAAATAGCTAAATAAGTTCCTGATAATTTTTCAAAGGCATGATGCATGATCACCGTGCATAAAAAACAGATTCTGCTCACAGTAATCCTAATAGCCTTGGCCCTAAACACCTACACCTTTAGTCTAGGCTACTCCTCAGCTGCTGCTCCTGTGCTAGAAGAGTATGCTAACGATTTCTCAGCCTACTACATCGGTGCCTGGCGGCTTTTTCACAACCCCACCCAAATCTACGCATCGGGCCACTATCTCCCAGGCGATTATCTAATTGAGCCCACCCCCCAAATTTTCAAATATACCCCCTCCTTTTTGGTGTTTTTTTCTCCCCTTTTGGCCCTTAGCTACCAAGATGCCCTTAACCTCTTTGATATCCTCCAGTTTCTCTCTGTTTTTGCCTCCGCCTTTTTTGTCTACCAACTCATCAAAAACCAAAACCTCCTCCTAGGCAGCATAGCAATCATAGTGGTTTTGCTGGCCCCTGCTGCGCTAAGTTTTGATGCTAAAATCCTCTTCCAAGGCTACTACTGGGGCTACACCATGGCAAACGCCCACATACTCCAAACCGCCCTAATTGTAGGCGCCCTCTACTTTGCATACACTAAAAAACCCTTGGTTTGCGCTTTTATGGTTGCGGTTGCCTGTTTTGATCCCCGTATTGTTTTGCTGGCTCTACCGCTTCTACTCTGGTACAGTCGACACACATTACATAAAACTATACTAGCCAGCATAGGCTTTATCACTGCTCTTAACGCCCCATTTTTCTTCTACCAAAACATCGGCCAAACCTTTCTACAACAAGAAGTCCAAGGAAACATCATCACCCAAATGTATGCCTACAACTGGGTTCCCATACTTGCCGTCATCACATTAACCCTAATCGAAACCACCTCTTTAATCAAAACACATTTCAACTCAATAACCCTAAACGCAAAGAAAAAACCGCATTTAGACCGCTGTTAGGTAGTGGTGGTAGTGGTGATTGTTGAGAAGCGTTTGCTTAGGGCTTTGCGTTCTGCTTCTAGGGTTTGTTCATAGAATTTGTCTGTGAGTTTAGATTCCTTCTCTAAGATAACCCCTATCTCGGCTAGGGGTATTCGGCGTGCGCTTAGGGCGGTTGCGGCTGGTTTGCCATAGTGCTCGATGAGTGAGGCAGTTTTTTTAGCGACGGTTTGCATTTTTGTTTCTAGTTTTGTGAGGTGTTCACCTTTTTTCTCGATGAGTCTTAGGGCTTTGGTTTCTTCGATTTTGAGCATGCCCAAAGCATACGAATTGCAGTTTGGACATTTGGGGTTATCAGGAAGATCTTTTATGCGTATCATTTCCACATAGTCCCAACATTGGGTGCAAACAAAGTTGTTGGTTTCATTTAGCAACCGGGCTTTGGCAGACTCGATAAGGGCTCTGCGCATCTGCTCAGAAGGGATTAGATCACTTTTCATGCTGACCCGCTCAATACCCACACGTGCCACAGGCGTTGCACTACCCTCCGTATTAACAGGGGTTAACTTAATTTCTTTGTTTTTGAGACAATCAAGCACTTTGATCAGTCCGTTTGCATCGAGGTCTTTGCTAAAAACCTCCTTTAAGCCCTCCTCATAGATCGGTGTGCCCTCAAAGTTGCTTATCAGTTTTTGAAGGCTGAGGTTGCTAAAATCAGCCCCTCGCTTAATCGCTCCAAAGCGATGCGCAACTTGAATAATTCGACGCTTAAACAACCCCGTTTTTATCGTTGAGAGCGTGAGTGTGTCGCGGATAGTTTGATGGGGCAGTGTCTGAATTTCTTCTATTACCTCGGTGAGCCGCTGAGCGGTTAGGGTACCCATGGTTTGCACAAAAATGCGGTAGGGGTCATGTTGTACAACTATGGCCTGTCCCAGCTTATCAGATAGAATCTGCCCTAACAATTGGCCAAGTGCCCGATTGATAAGCGAGCCAAAATTGGCGTGAAGAATAACAAATTCTCCCCAATCTTCAATGATGATGCACTCCAAACTAGGCACCGGCAAGCCGCTTTGGAGCTGTTCTAGGGTTTCTTGGAGTGCATGCTGAATTGTTTGGGGACTGGCGGGGTAGCGCTCCGATAATGCTTGACTTATCTGCTGAGGCGTTGCACCCTGACGGTGTTGGGTTTGGGTAAAGCTCCTGATTTCTGCAATTTCCTGCGCAATCTCGTGTGGCACAGGGATTTCTTCACCTACCCAACTGGGGATACTGCCGGTGGGATCATCAACTGGACGCACATAGACCCTGTCTTCGGAAACATGAATTATCTGCCAGGGACTGCCGCGGATGACAAATTTGATTCCCGGTTTGCAATATTCAGCCATAAACGCCTCATCAAGCACCCCTATGGAAACCTCATTTGTTTGATCGATAACTAAAAACTGTTTTTCCTCAGGAATCATGGATAGATTATCAAAATAGTACTCAAAGAGCGCTTTAGACGGTTGAGGTTTTAAAACCACTTGATCCTCAACTGAAATCCAAGCCAACCGCGGAAAGCGTTCATGCATATACTTGAGAATCTTTTCCACATCTGCTAATGTTAAATTCTCAAACGGGGCGGCTTTTTTGGCAAACTCGAGAATCTCTTGGAAGCTTAGACGGTTGGTTTTGAGCAGTAAACCTGCGATTTGATGGGTTAGCACATCGTAGGGTTTATCGGGGATGGTAAGTTCTTCGAGTTGTTCTTGGAGTGCGCGTCGGGCAATAACCATGGCTTCCAATGTGTCATCGGAGTCCATGCCTATGATTAAGCCATCAGAGAGACTGCCATAACTGTGGCCTGCTCTGCCGATGCGTTGGATCAGCCGGGAGACCTGTCTTGGGCTCATGTATTGGATAACGAAATCAATGCGGCCAATATCTATGCCTAGTTCTAGGCTGCTGGTGGCGATTAGGCCTTTTAGGGTTCCTTGTTTGAGTCCGTTTTCTGCGGCTAGGCGTGAGGTTTTGGCTAAGGAGCCGTGATGTATGGCGATGGGGCAGTCTATGTCCCAGACTTTGAAGCGGGAGGCTAAAACTTCACTCACTGAGCGGGTGTTGGTGAAAAGAAGGGTGGATTTGCGTTTTTCTATGTGGTTGCGGATTATGCGCAGGCGGGCTGCTACTTCGGGGTGGGTGAAGAGTTTGCTTGCTAGTTGGGTGTCTTCTTGGGTGGGTTTGGGGTAGATGACCTCTAGGTTTACTTTTTTGGGTACTGCTACACGTATTATTTCGCTGGGTCGGTGGGTGCCGGTGAGGAATTGGGCGATTTTTTGAGGGTTGCCTACGGTTGCTGATAGGCTGATGGTTTGGAATTCTTTGTTGATTAGGTTGCGTACACGCTCAAGGGCTAGGGTGAGTTGGGTGCCTCGTTTGCTATCAGCTAGTTCATGTACTTCGTCGATGACTATCCATTTGAGGCTTTGGAGGTGTTGGCGCAGGAGCCATCCTGAGAGCATGGCTTGGAGGGTTTCGGGGGTTATGATTAGGATGTCGGGGGGAATTTGGCTTTGGCGGGTGCGTTCTTTTTGTTCAGTGTCGCCGTGGCGGACTGCTAGTTTGATGTCGAGGTTGTTGCACCACCATTGGAGGCGTTCTAGTAGGTCTCGGTTTAGGGCACGCAGGGGGGTGATGTAGAGTGCTTTTATGCCTGGGGTTTTGGGTTGCTGGAGAAGCATGCTAAGTATGGGTAGGAGGGCGGTTTCTGTTTTGCCGGTGGCGGTGGGTGAGATGAGTAGGATGTTTTGGCCGGTGAGGATTTTTGGGATGCCGCTTTGTTGGGGTTGGGTGGGTTGGGTGAAGCCTTTTTGTTCTAAGAGTTTTCGTATGGGTTTAACTAGCATGTCAAAAGCGTTGGCGTTGGGGGGTGGGGGTGTTTTTTGCACTCTGGCGGGGCCTCTTGTAGTGAGTTTTGGTGGTGCTATTAATTGCTGTTGGGGTTTTTTTGTTGGTTGGTTGGGGTTTTTGGTGTTTTTATGATAATTCAGTGTTTGTTTATGATTACTTTTGACATGTTTTTCAATACGCTTCTATAGAGTTGACATAAACATGTCTAATCCCCATGATGAAAAAGAAAATATCGATGAAAACACTATGGAAACTTTTTTATCCTATCCCGCCAAAAAGCATGAAGCGATAATACGGAGGAAATTTGTACAATGGCTAAATGTCCAAAATGCGGAACAGAAGTTGCCAAGCCAAAAAAAACCTGGAAAATGGCAGGCCGCCCAGACAAAGCAGGCAAACGAATGCAACTAGAAATCGGCCTCTACGAATGCTCCAAATGCAGCAACGTATTCCGCGAAGTCTTAAGCAAAAGCAAAATCTAAACACACAAAAAGTGCCCAACGAAGCACTCTCTATTTTTCTTTATCCAACCACCAAACCCAAAACCAATCCCCTATAACACCAACCACCTAGTGAAAACCAAACTTACCCAAACCAACCCCCATTCCAAAAAACAGTTACCGCCCTGTTCACCATTTTCACAACCACACACCAACAAAACAGAACCTATACTTCCAAACCAAAAATGACGACAACGCCAAAACCCTGACCCAACCCAATCACCCCACAGAATACAACTCACACAATCTGGTACACCGACCAAGACATACGCCAAAACCTAATCATAGGTAAAACCATTCTACGCATCCCCTGCATAGACTGGATCACCCGCACCATACAAACACCCCACGACAATATCCACAATCCTAATCCTAATCATCTGCTCATAGCCGCCAAATTTATCCTCCCCATACTCAAAACACAAAACAAGAAAAAATGACACACAGAACAACCCCAACCAACACCTCCTGCCCCACCAGATGTATTTATAACAAAGCAATCGATAAGTGAATATTGATTGTTGGCATAGAGGAGAACTGAGTGCCTGAACTTAAAGCTTCAATAAGCATCGAAAACGTTGTCGCATCTGCAACGCTCAACCAAAAAGTGGACCTAAACTCCGTCGTTAAAGGCTACCCCGGAGTAGAATACCGTCCCCAACAATTTCCCGGCCTAGTTTTCCGACTAAAACGACCCAAAACCGCCACACTCATCTTTAGCTCAGGCAAAATGGTCTGCACAGGCGCCAAATCAGAAAAAGAAGCCAAACGCGCCGTCGTAAAAGTAATCAAAGAACTCAAAAAAGGCGGCATAATCATCATCAGCAAACCCGAACTAAAAATTCAAAACATCGTAGCATCCGGCATCCTAGGTGGCATGATCGACCTCGAAAAAGCCGCCTACACCCTAGGCCATGCAATGTATGAACCCGAACAATTCCCCGGCCTAATCTACCGCATGACCGATCCAAAAGTAGTGATTCTACTCTTTGCCAGCGGCAAACTCGTCTGCACCGGAGCCAAAAAAGAAGCAGACGTCTACATCTCAGTAGAAAAACTACACACCCTGCTCGAAGAAACTAACCTCATATTCTACGAATAACCCTTTATTACTGCATCTAGTAGCTGGGAAAGCATACGTCATTTGAAGATGAGTTTTGATTGTACCGTTTCCGTTTGCCTCTGATTTTACATTGTCACACGGCAACGTAAATGACACATGGCACTGTATTTAGCCATTTTGATGTGTGTTATGTCGAATCCGGTTATTCATTGGGGGGTTGATGAAAAACTGGTTATTCAAGGCTGGATAGTATTTCAAAAGAAACGATAATTCCATTAGAAAGTCTTGATTGCATAATAAAAACCTTAAAGATTAATGGTGAGCTAAAAGGAAAAACCTCTAATAAAAACGGGGTCTGGGCGATTATAGGGTAACCTGAACCTTTTCTGATGGTGTTGTTGGTTCACTGGTGAGAGGGTGGCATGTATGGAGAGCGTTATGGTTTTGCCTTTAGGTTTGTCATGTCAGTATGTTTGTTGTGGTGTGTTGCTTTTCTTTTGGATCTGAATGTGAGTGTTATTGTAATTAGTATGGTGAGTGTCAGTATGATTGCAAGGATATACTCGATGGGAGTATTGATTGGGGTTTTTGGTGTGGTTGAGATAGGTGGGGTGGGTGAGGGGTTTGAGTTGGCTGGGTCTTTGGGTCCCATTTCATTGGGTGTGTCGTAGGCGTGGATGAGTGGGTAGTGGTCAACGCTTTCGCCATTCCAGTAGTGGTCCGTGCCGTCCCAGATGTCTGTTCCGAATACAAATTTGATAAAATAGGATGTGTCGCCTATGCCTGAGTGGTATTTCTCAGTGGCATTGGGATATTTTGTGGTATAGTCGTTCCAATAGTTTCCGGCTGTACCGTTATCCCAGTTTCCAGAAGGTGACATCGGGGGACTAATTGGCATGCCCGGCTCAGCATAGGAGTGAACTCTGAGCATTTGTGTGTTGTTCACAAAATTATTTAGATATATCAAATGTTGGCCCGCAGTGTTTCTTCCAGCACGATTACCCAAGTCCAATACCATTTTGTTGTTGGTGATGTTGTTTTGGGTTATTGTTGTTCCGTCGCTGTTTAGTATCTCAAATGCCTGGCTGTTGTAGGTTATTTGATTGTTAATTATGAGATTGTTGTCTCCGGTGCTGATCACGGCATCAGTTTTAATGTGGATCCCTTGGGTGTTTTGTTGTATGATATTTTTGTCGATGATATAGTTTGAAGCAAATAGTGAAATGGCTCGAAAGTTGTCTGTAAATAGGTTGGCTGTTATGGCGTTATTGTTGTATGCGCCATATATGCCTGCGTTCCAGCCGATTATGCGGCAGTTAGTTATGGTTATGTTACTTGCCCACAGCGATATGGCTATGCCTGTGGATGATCCATAGAGAGTGTGGTTGGCTCCGTTTAGTATAATGTTGTCTCTTTTGATCTCAATAGGCCTCGTGAGATCGGCTGTTAGGGTGTAGGTGTCGCCGTCTCTTTGGATACCACTTGAAGGGTCAACAGTGCCATTTGGTAATATTGTGATGGTTGGACTTTGAGCATCAGCATCCTTGATAACTATGCCAAAAGAGCACAATAATAGCGGCAGTAGCGTCAACGTTATGGTAACAGCGATTATTTTCATGAGCTTTCCCTGAGGTGTGATGTGTAAATGTGCTTTTAGTTCTACGTTTGGAACATGCTGTTCCAGATGCGGAACAATAACGTGTCCTAAGTCAACACGTAAAATAGTTAAATTCTAAGACGCGAGTGATGGTCTTCCATGAAATATATGGGATTTCCATTTGTTCATACTTGCTGTAGAAGTATGTGATTCTTACCTGTTGAGTTGTTAACTAATGTGAAAAAATTGTCTTTTGTTATTTTTGATATGATGGACTTTGTGGTAATGTATATATCGGCTGTTTGATTATTTATTTTTAAATTTGTAGATGTAGTTGTGAGGGATTGTTTTCATGTGTGTGAATGGGCGGTCTAAGTTTAATCTGCAGAGTCAGCGTTTGGGTAGGGGTAAGGTTTTGTTTTTTGTTTCTTTGTTGTTTGTGGTGTTGTTGGTTTTTTCTTGTTTTGTTTCTATGTTTAGTGTTGTTTCGCCCTTTGTGTTAGGAGCTTCTAATATCGTGGTCAGTGATGAAGCTGAGCTTGTGGCGGCTGTTAATAATGCGCCATCGTGGGTATCTGTGGTTATTGCTCTTGATAGAGACATTACCCTTACAAAACGACTTGATATTTTGGAGGGTAAAGATATTAGGCTGATAAGTGAACCCGAGGTTGCAAATTTTAGGTTAGTTGGCGCATTTGATTCTGATACGCTCTCTGTTGGGTATGGTGGAGTGTTGTATCTTGATGGTATTTGTGTAACTCATGAAAACGGCTATGCGGGTCATGGTGTTTTTGTTTATATCGGGGGTACACTTCTCATGTGTAGCGGTAAGATTTCCGATAACCAATCTGATGATGGGGGTGGTGTATACAATATGGGCGCTTTTGTTATGTCTGGCGGAGCAATTACCAACAACACAGCTGGTCATTATGGTGGGGGTGTGTGCAACTGGGATGCTTCTTTTGTGATGTCGGGTGGTGAAATTTCAGGTAATGCCGTTTCGAATAATACCTCTGATAGTAGCGGTGGGGGTGTGTATAACCAAAATAGTGTGTTTACTCTGTCAGGTGGCAAGATTTCTAATAACGTGGCCAAATTTAGGGGTGGTGGGGTGTGCAATCAAAAAAGTAACTTTACTATGTCGGGTGGTGAGATTTCGGACAATACCGTTGATATTATGGGTGGTGGGGTGTCTAACCGGATGGCTGTGTTTATTATGTCTGGGGGTGTGATTTCGGGTAACAGGGCTATATTTGGAGGTGGTGGTGTGTTTAACGCCGGTAATTTTACTATGTTGGGTGGTAAAATTTCTAAAAATTCTGTGGTACATACTGATAGTGGCGGGGGCTTTGGTGGTGGGGTGTATAATGGCGGTGATACTTTTAATGTATTTGGGGGCGTGATTTGGGGTAACTATGCTTCTAAGGGTGGTAGTGATGTGTATAATTATGGTGAGGTATACTTTTTTGGTGTGAGATCGGATGTGATTATTGTGGGTTGTGTGGGTGTTGTATTTGTGGTTGCGGCTATGGTTTTTATATTCAAAAAAAGGCGAAGGGCTCATGTGGCAGAAAAATTGAGTATCCGCAGTATTGAGGGTTGATTTGTGTGTTTGATGTTTTAGGTTAGGTTTTAGTTGTGATTAGGTTTTAAGTGTGCACCATAGCAATATAACATAACAATCAAAGTCTGAGAATTGCAGTTATTTGGTTGTTTGGTTGCTGTAATGTGTGGTTTTGTTTGAGATGTTGGCGTAGTTGTGTATAGGTTAATTTGTTGTTGTGTTTTTTGTATGTTTTATGGTTTTAAGGATCCGTTAAATGATGATATTGCTTAAATATGAGTTTTTTTGAGTTAATTATTTGCAAATAATTGTTATGTGTTTGATTATGTAAAAGTCGTCTGGTTTTTAAAATTTTGGGGTTGGAAGTTAGTAGTCTTCCATTTGGTAGAGGTCCAGGTCGAGGTTGAGGGTTTTTTCTGGACCGTGGCTGTCTTCTAGGTCGTAGAGACTGTTTGTGGCTTTTTCGATGGTGCTCTTTTTTGTTGTCATTTTGGCTTTTACCATCCTTGCTTTTACTTTAGCCGCTTTGGGTTTGCGGGTTATGCCTGGTGCGGTTATGGTTAGGGGGGTCTCGATGATTGTGGGTGCAACTTCAATTTTTGCGTCGTCAGGGGTGAGGTTGCATTTTAGTTCGTCGAGGTGTTTAGTCAACGCCTTTGCGCCTCCAGACTTCTGCGCTGATTAGGTCTCGTATGGCTACTCGGATAGCTTCGGCTCGGTTGGGGTAGAATCTTTCGTCTACCAGCTGATCCAAAGCTTTAATATATGTTTCAGGTAGATACAGAGTGATTAGTTTCAAGTGGTTATTCTTCCCTGCGGCTTACAGCTATACAACGTTATTGGGCACTTATACTTCTACATATTATGTGGCAAATATGTACATAACATGTTGGTTCCACTATTTATAAATAAAAAAACAGGTGTGTGTCATGTATCTGTCAATTCCCGACAAACACACAACACGTTTTTATGCCCAGAAGCAGCAACTAACAAGAAAACAAATGCACACCATTTTCATAAAAAACTATGGTTGCGCCAGCAACACCGCCGACGCCGAAACAATAGCCGGATGCCTAAAACAAGCCGGCTACCAACTCAGCACCAACGAAACAGAAGCAACCATCATAATCTACAACACCTGCGCAGTCAAAGGCCCCACAGAAAACCGCATCATAAACGACATAAAACAAACCCCCAAAAACAAAAAAATCATCCTCACCGGATGCCTACCCAAAATCAACCTCGAACGCCTAACCAAAGAAGTCCACTTCGACGCCGCCACAGGCCCCTCAACCGGCCAAGAAATCCCAAACATAATCCAACAAATCATACAAAACCAAAAACCCACAATAACCCCCCTAACCCCACCCAAAGAAAAACCTCCACTAACCCTACCCAAACTCCCAACAAACCCCCTCATCAGCATAATCCCCATAAACTTTGGATGCCTAGGAAACTGCTCCTACTGTTGCGTCGTACACGCCCGAGGCCACCTCCAAAGCTACACCATACCCCAAATCACCCACCGCATCCAAACCGACCACCAAATCGGCTGCCAAGAATTCTGGCTAACCTCCCAAGACACAGCCAGCTACGGACACGACATAAACACCAACCTCGCCCAACTACTACACCACACAACAACAACCCAAAACCTACCCCAAAACATTCACATCCGAGTCGGCATGATGACACCCAACCTAGTCACACCCATACAAACCCAACTCATCAACGCATTCAAAGACCCACGTATCTTCAAATTCCTCCACCTGCCCATCCAAAGCGGCGACAACAAAATCCTATCCGCCATGAACAGATTCTACACAACAGAAGAATTCCAAACAATCATCCAAACCTTCAAAGAAACATTCCCAAACCTAACCCTAGCAACCGATGTTATCGTAGGCTTCCCAGGCGAAACAACCCAAGCCTTCAACAACACCCTAAACATCCTAAAAAAAATCCAACCCGACATCACCAACGTCTCAAAATTCTTCGCCCGACCAAAAACCCCCGCCTGGAACATACAAGAAGGCTTGGTAGACAAAGACGAAATCAAACACCGAAGCACCCTCACCGCCGAATTAGCCAAACAAATCTCCACCCAACGCAACAAAACCTGGATCGGCTGGAGCGGCGAAGCATTCGTGGACGAAAAAGGCAAAATGCCCCACACCTGGATCAGCCGAAATTTCGCCTACAAACCCATAGTCATCAAAAGCAACACAACCCTGCTAGGCAAAACCCTGCAAGTCGAAATAACCGAAACATCCCCAACATATCTAAAAGGAAAAATCATCAACTAAAAAAGAAATGAGCCAATTAACTCCCACATACCAAACCAACTGCCCTAACTGTGTGGTTAGGGTGCAGTTATGGCTTTGTATATGGCCGTAGCGATTATTTGCGCGGCGGGTTCATTACCTATGATGTCGGGTGATTGTGTTGGATGAATGCCATCGGGGAAATATTCGGGGTAATCAATCAGAAGCGAATACACATCAATAACCGGCACGTTGGTTTTGCTTCCAACTTGCTTAATGCTGGGTATGATGGTCTGCTCAAAGTATGTAGGACTTATAAGTCCTCCACAGTCGCTAAAAATTGGAGGCGGTTGTACCAGCCAAATTTTTGGATTACTTGGAAGCTTTTGGAAAGCCCGGATTAGGGTAGTGTAATTCTCTACAAAGGTGGTATTGTATTGGAACAGACTGGGCTGAGCATCATTTGTTCCCAGCATGATAATTACTATATCTGGGTTAAAGTCTAGTGCACTCTGAAATGCATTTGTACTCATATAGGGTGTTTCAGATGCCAAAGCAACTGTGGTGCCGCCAACCCCAAAATTATGCAAATCATAGTCATCTCCGAGTTTTCCCATAAGCTGATATGGATACTCTGTTGATTGTGTAAGACTATCTCCAACACATGCAACTCGAATACCTAAATGAGTATGATTATGATTGTGGTCATGGTCGTGATCGTGGTCTGTGTCGTTGGTTTGGCCAATTAAGCCAATTAAGCAGGCTGTTATACCCGATGATGCAAGCAAGATGATTATCCCTATTGATAATATACGTGACATCTTTTTATTCAAGTTAGCATCTCACAGTAATATATCGTCCTAGACTCTATATTGATTATGGGGGTTTCTAAATATAAATTTTTCATACAATTCCCTTTGTTTGTTAGGTGACTATTTTTTCTAGTCCAGGTATTTTTTTGAGCAAAAGAATTATGCCCAATGAAACAAACAGCGTGATAATGGTCAACAGCGGAACCTCGATTATGGGGTTGAGTATTTCGCGGTTGAGCATAAAGCCCAAGTAACCCTGCTGGATGGTTTCAAGCACAATAACATGGACAAAAAATATGCCATATGTGTTTTTGCTGATTACTTCTACGAGTTTGTTCCATTTGGTTGGATTGGTTTTTTGTTCAAGTGCTGATGGCGTTTTATCTTTTAACAGTAGAAACGCCATGACTCCTGTAAAAAGCACTGTAGGGCTAAGATATGCTTGGAAGAGATACATGCCTTCTCCCGCACCGGAAGCCGCTAGTACATATGTGGCCAAGGCCGTTAATGTGATTCCCAGAAGCATTAATGCTCCTGTTATTCTGCGGCGGATCTGTATTGAGCAGAGGTATATGCCTAAAACAAAGTAGCCTATATACCCCGACATAATGAAGACGTTGTTGTTGAGCTGATAGGGAAACAGGGGTCCTATAAAGGGCAGAATAGATACACTGATGAACCATACTGCCATAAAATACTTGATAAGGGTCTGGCTTGCATGAGTCATGATTACCCGCAAAAGCGGCGTTAAGATGTAGAGTCCAAGAAGCACATAGACATACCAGAACTGGGTGTAGGCTCCATTTAGGGTACCCTGCACAAGAACACCTAAGCTAAAGGGTCTGTTTTGAACTAAAAACACCCAGCCAAAATAAATAATCGTCCAAAATGCAAAAGGCTTACCGATTCGAGCGGCATGTTTTTTGAAAAACTCTCTAAGGGTCTCGTTTTCTTTGATTTTATCAGGATGCAACAAAAGTAACCCCGACACCATTAAAAACAGCGGCACACCCAATACCGCAAAACTTTGATAGATAAACACTACCGACCAGCTTGTCATTGCCACTGGTGTTAGCTGATTTAACTCTTGGCCGCTTATAGTCCATCTGCCTGCAACATGAACCATAACAGCTGCTATGATCGCTACGGTCTTAAGCAAATCAATATGGACATTGCTTAGTTTAATGTGATTAAGCCTCTCCATCTGAACCTAAATCCAAAAAACAAACCCTAATGTTATATAGTTTTATTATTAAACCACAAAAATCCATTGATCTTAGTAGTTGTTTGCGAGTGCTCTATTTATTTAAAGCCCCTTGTGGTTGCAGTGTGTTGTTGCGCAGGCTTATATGTGGCGGCATCTGAGCTTTTATTAAGAAAGGGCTTTTTTTGAATAGAGTAATCCTGCAGAAGGCTGACTTGTCATCTCTTAGTGGTGCTCAACCCCAGACACAACCCTCCAATCATGAAGTTTTAACGCTGGATGGAGCGCTGATTTTAAGCGGTCACCAGCCTACTTTTCTTCCCTATCCTGGGTTTTTCTATCGTATGTACCATTCAAACATCATGGATATTTGTCCCTACGATCCGCTGAGTCGTCACAGCGACCGCTATCAGCACCGTGTTAAAATTGGTACCGATACCAGCTGGAGATGGCTTACCCTGCCTCTTGAGGCCTCCAGTGGCTGCACGATCATGGCCGCTAAACTTAAAACTAACTTCATGAGTGAGCGCTGGTCTGAACTCGAACGTGTCTACCACAAGTATCCTCTGTGGAGCCAATACAAAGATACGTTAAAGGAGATTTTTTTGGGTTATAGCTCTCTTTGGGAGCTCAACTTTAGATTGATACTTTGGTTACGGGATTTGTTGGGGATCAAAACCTATCTCTCCATCTCCTATGGTGCAGAGGGTGTTGATACAACTGAGCGTGTGGCTTCACAGTTTAGTGCCTATGGTTCAGTTGTTTACCTTGCAGGCAAGGGTAGTCTCAAATATTTAGATATGAAAAAATATGAGCACCTAACCAATTCCACTTTGGCCATAGTTACCTATACCCCGCCCCATCCCTTCTCGGAAGTTTCTATTTTGACTCCTCTTATGCTCTATCCGCCCCAAAAAGTCCTTGAGATTCTAAACATTCGTCGAGAACTCATAAAGGTGATAGTTAACGGTGAGGCATACAACGTTAACTACTTAAACAGCTAAACACTGCCCGTGCTCATCAGTTTGAGATAGATCGCTTTTGCGGCATACAAGCGGTTCTCTGCTTGCTGATAAATCACTGATTTGGGACTGTTGATAACCTCGGTGCTTATTTCATAGCCACGATGAATAGGCATATCATGCATAATGGCGGCTTCACTTCTCCTTAGAAGTTCTGCGTTGATCTGGTAGGGCATCATGAGTTTGATACGTTTCTCTTTTTCAGCCTCAAATTTAGGATCAGTAAAGAATTCCATATCAATCCAGGTGTCGGTATAGACAAAATCTGCCTCAGCTACCGCTTTTTTGACATCTAGACTCTCTTCCCAGAGCCCTGTCTTTTTAGCCTCCAAAAGCAAATCCTCATCGCGTGCCGCCTCGTTAAAGAGCGGAGTTACAGTGGTCAGTTTGATGCCTGTTTTGGAGGATGCCTCGATGAGACTGTTAGTAACATTGTTATGAACACCAATATAGACCAGTTTAGTCCCCGCAAGTTTACCACGCTTTTCTTTTATTGTAACCAAATCAGCTAAAACCTGGCTGGGATGATATTTCTCATCACAACCATTAACTATGGGCACCCGAGACACCGCAGTCATTTTCTGCAAATCACTATTAAAGAGTAGCCTTGCCATGATACAGTCCACATTACGCGAGAGAAACTCGATTTCATCACCTATATCAGCTAAGGTAAAGTTTGTACTTTTCCAATCAATAAATAGAGCATGCCCACCCAACTGGGTCATAGCAACCTCAAAACTAACCCGCGTACGCGTACTTGTTTTCTGAAAAATTAAAGCCGTAGATCGACCCTCAAGGACTTTGAGAAATTTAGCTGAATTTTGCTTTGTTTCTATGGCTAAATCCACAAACGCCTCAAGCTCTTGACCTGTTAATCCCTTAAAGTTAATTAAATGCATCTTTATCCAACAAATCAATCAGCCAAACAATAATAAGCTTAGTGCTTCTTCCAAACACCTTCTCAACTCTCAACACCCTCTGCAAGTGTTACTGGGAAACTTGCAGATTAGCTGTCTGAATTGTATGCAGGGTGGTTTAGTTTATTGCAGAGAAGTAAAATTTTTACCCCTCAAAATGCAGATAACTTTGAACTCCGATGATACTGATAGTCTACTCAACACTCGATATTGCAGGTGTAAACATTGCTCAACAAATTCTCACACACTACCCCTTCATAAAATCCACCCAAACCTACCAAACCCTGCCCCTCTACATCGCCGATATCACCGGTCACCAAACTATCCTAGTAGCACTCCAAAAAGAAGCAATCTGTGCCCAATATCTCCCAAATGACTTCCCAGACGCAGAACTCATTGTATTTATCTCACGCCATACCAGCCAAAGCGGCAAACCCACCCTAACCGTACACCCCCCAGGAAACTTGGGCGCCGCAGAATTTGGCGGATACCCCAAAACCCTCTCAGTTGCCCCCGCCCTTGCCATGCAAACAGCCCTACAAGCCATGGCGCACTACAAAGCACGTCTGTCTCTGAATGACTATCAAGTATCATATGAATGCACCCACCATGGACCCAGCCTAAACATACCTGCTATGTTTGTGGAACTAGGTAGTTCACCAACACAATGGAGTGATACACACGCTGCAAAAGCAGTTGCGCACAGCGCCCTAACAGCCATCTCCACCTTCACAAAAACCCCTGCCTCAGCAGTTTTAGGCATAGGCGGAACCCACTACAACGAAAAATTCACAACCCTATCCCTAACAGGCACAACCTCCTTTGGACATATGATCCCAAAATACGCACTCTCCAACATAGACACCGACATGATCAAACAATGCATCAAACAAACCTCTGAGACAGTGCACCTAGCATTGCTTGACTGGAAAGGTATCGCCAGCAAAGACAAACCCAACATACTTGCCGTGTTAGAACAAGCTGACTTACCCTACCAAAAAATTTAGTTCCCAAAATATACATCCCAACATCCTGACCAGTATCGGTTGATGGGAGCCCGTCAAATATGGTGCTGACTGATATTGAGATATTGGGTTTGATTTTATTTGTAGGTGCACTTCTGATTGTTGTTGCTGTATTTTTTTAGGTCGCAAAAAAGAGTCAATAAACAATCTGTTGAAGCTACTTAGCAGTCGCAACAGCAAATTGGATCAAATATTGCGCTCAAACGCAGAATAGGTTGACTATTCGAAGATTATAAATACAACCTGTTACCACACATTTAGAAAACATACAAGTCTAAACTTGTATCGTTTAAAAAATTATGAAAAGATATAATGAACCGCGAGAGATAGAATAAAAATGTTTAATAAATTTTCAAAAATAGAACAACCAAAAAAAACAATCTATGCAATAGCGCTACTAACGCTGCTAACCCTGTCTCTATTCGCAATATTAGCCCCTGCACTAAGCGCAGACGACAGATACAACCATACAACCTACATTCATACGGTTGCGATGCCAAACCCCCAACTAGTAAACAAACCTGTCTACATAACATTCATCATCGCTAACGTTCCCCCCTCAGTCTATCCCGTAGAGGCTCCTAGGTATTTCTGGTGGAGCGGAATCACATTAACAATAACCTACCCCGATCAAAGCGTTAAGAACATAACTGACTTAGAAACCTCCTATGCAGGCTCAGGAACCTACGAATTTATTCCCCCAACACTAGGTAACTATACCGTAGTTGCAAGCTTTGCTGGACAAACCATCCCCTCCGGACCAAGCGCAGGAATCAACTATGGGCCCTCAACTAGCAAAGCCACAACATTTGAAGTAACAGACGATGCCTCCAAAATAGTAAACCTCATCTCCTATCCTTTGCCAGAGGAATATTGGACTTTCCCCATAGAAGCACAAAACCACCAGTGGTACATATACGCAGGAGGCTGGCTGGCAGGAAGATTCGCTGAACCAGGCGTACAAAACGCCTACAACCCCTATACCAGTGGACCATACACAGCACACGTAATGTGGTCAAAACAATGGACCATGGGCGGCCTAGTAGGCGGAGAGCGCTCCAATGAGCAATACACTTTCGGAAGATGGCCCGGTGGTAGCGACCAATACTTCTCACCATACATCTCAAATGGCATCATGTATGCTAACCTACCACAATACTACACCACACAAACTGGCGCCACCCAACGAGCTGGATTTGAAGCAATCGATCTAGCAACAAATGAAGTACTGTGGAAACAAACCGATTACAACAACAGCATTACTTACCTGCAAAGATTTAGCTATTCAAAATCAACAATGGCAACAGGCACAAACGACCTGCTCTGGGACACCTCATCAACAACCTGGCGAACCTTTGACCCCCTAACCGGACAATTGGTACAAACCATTACCGGAGCCGCCACAGGCGGAAGAGTAACCTCTGGTCCCGACGGCGAACTCTTGATATACTACATTAGCGGTGCAAACGGCTGGTTAGCCTGCTGGAACTCAACATACTTCCAAGGCGCAGTAGCCCAAAGTATAGGTTATACATACAGCCCGGTTTATGACCCTAACACTGTCTACATAATTCCTCAGGGAACATGGAACTTTTCACTAGGATACATGTGGAACATCACCATACCCAAAGTATCTGGTTTAGGTTTTACTGCTGGAACGTTCCCAAACGACCTGCTGATCTGTTCAGCTTCAATTGCCGCAACCAATACCACTGAACCAATAAATCAATTGTACGCATTTGATATCAAACCCGGTCAATACACAGCAGCACCATCTAACACTAGAGGCTTAGGTGCAATACAATCAACCACGGGCAGTCAATCCGCTAAAGTCCTCTGGGGACCACAAAATGTTACTGTATTCTCAGACGGAGGAAGTTATTCTGGCAGAATAGAAGCCGCTGGATACAGAGATGATGGAACACCTATGTTTGCAATCTACAGACACTACGCTCTAGTAGCCGATATCTATAATGGGTTAACAGGGAAACTATTGGCTACCACAGACCCCTTTGATAATGCGTTTGCAATTTTTACTGGTGCATCAAATAACTTCCAAATCGGCGCCGGCAAACTCTTCGCATGTGGCTATGACGGAACACTATCTTGTTTTAATCTCACTACAGGCAAACTGATCTGGGACTACTATGTGGGAGCTGCTGGAGACAACACAGCTTATGGAACATGGCCAATAGGGGGTTCATATAGCTACTATACTATAACCTCAGATGTGGTCTATATTGGTGCCAATGAACACAGTCCCAACAACCCCACCTGGCTGGGTGGAAAAATCTGGGCAGTCAATATAACTGATGGTTCGCTACTGTGGAAAATTGACAGTGTACAAACTGAGACTCAACCTATGGCTGCGTATGGTAACCAATTGATCTATCTTAACTATTATGATGGTAAACTCTATGATATAGGTCGTGGACCTTCAGCAATTACAGTTTCAGCGCCGCAAACACAAGTTACTGCTGGCGACAGCGTTACAATCACTGGAACCGTTATGGATATCTCGCCTGGTGCAAGTCAAACTGAGCAAGCCGCAAGATTCCCCAATGGACTCCCCTGTATCTCAGACAATAGCATGAATGAGTGGATGGATTATGTTTACATGCAAAGACCCCGGCCAAAAGACCTGACCGGTGTTACAGTTACCCTAAGTGTTGTTGATGCAAACGGTAACAATCGTATCATTGGTACCACTACCAGTGATGACGATGGTTTCTTTAGTTACGTCTGGATACCTGATATCGAGGGTAAATACACGCTTCACGCATCATTTGCAGGAAGTCAATCGTATTATCCTTCTCGTGCAGTCAGCGCATTTAATGTAGCCCCAACACCACCAACATCAACTCTTGAAGCTCCCCCGCAATCAGTAGCTGATCTTTACTTTGTTCCAGCAATCATAGGTATCATTGTTGCAATTGCCATAGTTATCGTTCTGCAAGCAATAGTACTGTTTAGAAAGAAACCATAAAAACATAAACTCTCCTCTCCTTTTTTTAGTTCAGACTGCGTAGCAACACTTGGTTATAAGAGACAACACGACAAACACATGAAATATTGCGAGTGTTTCAAAAGGGGCATTAGTTAACTTAATATGAGTGATTTGTTGGTTGTAAGTATAGTAAACTTGGATTTGTTGATATGGTTCTAAGTTCAAGATACTTGTCTGTACCATCAATGTATCGGCGTTTCGGGAGTGGATCCCGTTTTGGCTGTTCTTTATAGATTTAAACGATATCTTTTGCGGTATATGCCGTTAAGTGTAGGGCTGAAACATTATTCTGTGAAGACCTTGTTTGTTGTGTTTACTGTAGCTATCGTTTTTAGTTCTTTGTTTATAGTGTTTTCCTCACACACAGTTTCATCTACAACAATTCCAATACGGCCACTCAGTGATTCATTTGCGGGCTCAAATGTTCCAATGCTTCTCTGGAATTACACAACCAACAGCAGAGTCGGTATATACTATACCTTCTGGGGGGAAGTCTATACCTCTCCTATTATTGATCAGGGGATCATCTATTTTGCTTCTAAGGATGATGATGTTTATGCATTAAACGCTGATAGTGGAACAAAAGTGTGGCGGTCTGACTATGAGGTTTCCAAGCTTCTTAAATGCGACCGTATGTTTCCAATGGTTGATGATGGCAAAATATTTGTGTGCGGTTTTCGTAGACTGTATGCACTAGATGCAAATAATGGTACCCAAATTTGGGAAAAGAATTTTGGAGGTAGCTTATGTCTTTGTGGTCCCAGTTATTTCAAACAGTACTTTGTATACTAGTCATGATTACGGTATGTTTGGTGCTTTTGATGCCCTTACCGGTGAGACTCTTTGGAGCTATTCTTGGCCATTTCCAGGTTCATCTTCAGGGCCCTCTTGTACTGCTTCGTCTCCCTTGATTATTGACGGTGTTGTTTACGGCGGGTATGATAACACTGTTTTTGCTCTAGATGCTCAAAGTGGAAGCGAACTTTGGACTTGCTGGGTGGGCAAATCCTCCAATGATTATGATCGTCGTTTATCTTCTTTTATATTTGCTGATGGTGTGCTTTATTTTTGTACCAGTGATGGTAAAATTTATGCTCTTAAGCTGATGATGGCGAACAAATTTGGAACTATTCCTATGCTTCCTCTGGTGTTCTAAGTAATTACCTAACTTTTTAGCCGGTTTTATACACTACAGCTTTATGCCTTTTCAAGCCTTTTTTGATGCACCCGTTGTTTCTCACTAAAAGCCGTTATAATGAAATCATGTTGTTTTGGTTT